>CANAUI010000009.1 GCA_947364715.1 uncultured Clostridium sp. | reverse complement strand
AAACTTTTTTAATTTTTTTCAAAAAATACTTGACTTTTTATAGTTGGTCTTTCTTATGCATAAATTTAATTTTTTCCTCATGTCTAAATTTTTTTACAAAAATTTTTATTTACAAAATCTGTGCTTACCTATTGTAATAACATGTGGTCTTGACCATATCCAACCATTTGTTGCTGTATTTGGATTAAAATAATATACACATCCTCCTGTTGGGTCCCAACCATTTAAAGCATCTTGTGCAGCCTTATATACTGTAGAGTTTTCATCTATTGGTGCATTTATTTGTCCATCTGTTACAGCTGTAAAAGCTCCTGATTGATAAATAACACCTGAAATCGAGTTAGGAAATCGAGAATCTTTCACTCTATTTAATATAACAGCTCCAACAGCTACTTGTCCTTCATAAGGCTCTCCTCTTGCTTCTCCATTAATTGCTCTTGACATTAATTGAATATCTGATGCATGTGAACTTGCTGCATAACTAATATTTTGCATTGAATTATTTTTATTAAATGTTACAAAAATAATAAATGTTATTACAAATATAATAAATATACTTAAAATTTTAACAATATTTTTCAAATTACCACCTCACATTATAAACATATAAATTTTATCTTTTCTTTATTTTTTCTTTTTTATAAAAATTTATTCCATTTTTTGAAATTTTTTTATATTTATGTTAAAATTCAATTGTAAGAAAATGTTTTTAATAATAAGAAAGGAATGTAATCTATCGTGAAAATCCTAATTTTTTATGCATCATATGGTGGCGGACACCTTAATGCTGCAAAATCGATTTATGAATATTTAGAAAATAATTATAAAAATCAAAATATAGATGTAGAATTAATTGATTGTATGAAATATATTAATAAAACTATAGAAAAGATGTCAACAAAAGCATATAATGAAATGGCTAAAAAAGCTCCTTGGGCTTGGGGGAAAATTTACTCTGACTCTCAAAAAGGACCTCTTGCTCATATTAGTAGTAGGTCTAATAAAATTATGGCTATTAAATTATTAAAACTTTTAAGAGAAAAACAACCAGATTTAATAATTTCTACACATCCTTTTGGAAGTCAAATGTGTAGTTATTTAAAAAGAAAGAATAAAACTTCTGCTACAATTGCAACTATTATGACCGATTTCGCTCCACATGACCAATGGTTAGTTGGTTATGAACATACAGACTATTATTTTGTAGCACATGAAAATATGAAAAACTATTTACAAGAAAAGGGAATTACAGCTTCTAAAATATTTACAACAGGTATTCCATTATCTAACAGATTTTTACAAAACTTTAATAAAGAAAAAATTTATAACGAGTTAAATTTACAACCTAATAAAAAAACAGTTATATTTTTTGGTGGTGGAGAATTTGGTTTAGGAAAATCTAGAACAGTAGAAATTTTTGAAAACTTTATAAAATATTGTGAAAATATGCAAATTATAGCCATTTCTGGAAAAAACGAAAAAATGAGGTTAGCTTTTGAAAATGTTATTTGTAAATATCAGAAAAAAGATAGTGTTCGAATTCTTGAATATACTAACCAAGTTCCAGAATTTATGAGTATTTCTGATTTGGTTGTTACAAAACCTGGTGGATTAACTACAACAGAAAGTTTGGCATCTCATTTACCTATGATAATTATTAATCCTATTCCTGGTCAAGAAGAAGAAAATGCACAATTTTTAGTAGACAATGGAATTGCTATATGGATAAAAAAACAGGATAATGTAAAAGAAATTTTAGAGAATTTATTTTCACAGTCAGAATTATTAAAAACAATGAAGGAAAATACAAACAAATTAGCAAAACCAAATTCTACTAAAAATATTTGTGATATCTTATTACAAAAAGAACAAAAGGAGACTTAACATTATTACGATTTTAACTAATATAGAACAAAAGAGGCATGATTAAAATTTTATGACCTTTTAGATTACTCTTCATGCCTCGTCTTTGTTCGCCCGCGAAAATTGCAAAGCAATTTTCTGTGGAATGCTTTCTATTATAGGAAGTTCAGAGAGCTTTCTATAATAGAACAAATCGGAAAGCCTTAATATTTTAACTAATTTTAAATTTCTTCTTTGGCTTTCCGTTAATTTGTTCGTGCGCCAAATTTATGAAATAAATTTGTGTGCAATGTGTTTTATATATTAGAAAAGTCAGTATGACTTTCCTAATATATAAAAAATAAACCATATCTTTTGATATGATTTATTTTTTTACATATATTTTTATTAGTTTATAATTCTCTTCTACCTTCTAAAGCTTTTGTTAGTGTAATTTCATCTGTATATTCTAAATCTCCACCTACTGGTATTCCATGTGCTATTCTTGTAACTTTTATTCCTAATGGTTTAATTAATTTAGATAAATACATTGCTGTTGCTTCTCCTTCTACTCTTGGGTTAGTGGCAAGTATTACCTCTTTCACTGTTCCGTCCATTAATCTTGCTAATAATTCTTTTATTTTAATATCATCAGGTCCAACACCATTCATTGGCGAAATTGAGCCATGTAATATATGATATACACCTCTAAATTCATGTGTTTTTTCCATAGCAATTACATCTCTTACATCTTCTACTACACAAATAGAAGATATATCTCTTTTAGAATTACTACAAATAGGACAAGGATTTGTATCAGAAATATTGTAACATTTACTACAATATTTTAAGTTCTTTTTTGCTTCTAAGATAGAATTTACAAATTCTTTTGTTTCATCTTCTGAACTATTTAATATATAAAACGCCAATCTTGCAGCTGTTTTATGTCCAATACTTGGTAACTTTTCAAAACTCTCAATTAATTTTTCGATTGATGGTGAATATAATGACATTTCATACCTCCATTTATTTGCTTATAACGTCATATATCTACAATATTTTTTATGTAAATATTACTAAAATGCCTACATAAGCCCTGGTATATTAAATTTACCAAATTGTTCAGCTTGTGCACCATCTACTTTTCTTAGTGCTTCATTTATACATGTTAATATTAAGTCTTCTAGCATTTCTACATCATCAGGGTCTACAACATCTTTTTGTATTTTAATTTCTTTAATAACTTTTTGTCCAGATACTTTTACAGATATTGCTCCTCCACCTGCTGTAGCATCAAAATCCTTATTAGCTAATTCTGTTTGAGATTTTTCCATATCTGCTTGCATCTTTTTTGCCTCTTTCATTAAGTTGTTAATATTCATTCCTCCAAATCCTCCCATTCCTCCTGGGAATCCACCTCTTTTTGCCATAATTTCACTTTCCTTTCTTTTTATTATTATTTTTTAACAAAAATAAATTATATTTATTATATTTTAATTTAATAAACTTTTTTATTCTATTACATTAAATGGTATATCTAATTCATTTGCAATACTTTTAATATTAGGCTCTTTTCTTTCTTCAATATTTCCTACATTTGTAATATATTTTATATTCATAGGTTTGCCTGATGCCATAGAAACTAAATTAGTAATTTCTTTTATATTTTCTTGTTTTTCTAGAACAGTTTTTCCAAATGATGTTAAACCACTAGGAAATTCTATTCCAATTGTCATATCATTAATTTCTTTAGCTTTTGTATTCATTAAGTTTGTGTATAATACTATTTTTCCATTTTGTTTTAAATCTCTTACAATTTGTGGCCAATATTCTTCTACTTTATTAGAATATGCTGATGTTTCCATTTTTTTTGAACTATTACTTATATTTTTTTGTATAGTTTGTGTATTTGTAGGTATTGTATTTGCTACTTTTGTTTCTACATTAACTGATTGTGTTTTATAATTATTTACATTTGTACTATGATTTCTTAAATAATTTTCAATCTTATTCACTCTTTGTTCTAATTCACTATTATCTTTATTATTTACTTTTAATTTGCTACAAAGTTTTATAATTCCTGCCTGAAAAATAATACTTTTTTGAGTAGAAAATTTCATTTCATTTTCTAATTCAGAAAATGCATATACTAAATCAATTAGTCTTTCTTTTTCAACAATTTCTGAAATACTCTTAATATTTGACTTTTCTTCTTCACTATATAATTCTACATTATTGGTTGCCTTATATAACAAGATATCTTTTACATATTTTATTATTTCCCATAAAAAATTTGAAATATCTTTTCCATCTTCTAAAACTTTATTAACTGTTGTAAGTGCTTTATCTATATTATATTGTATAATAGCTTCTACAATATCATGTATATATATCATTTTGGGAATTCCAACTAAATCTCTTATTTTGTCTTCATCTATCTGATTTTCACCATCTTGGATACATCTTTCTAAAATTGATAATGCATCTCTCATTGCTCCTTCTGATAAAGTTGCAATAATTTGCATCGCTCCTTTTGTTATTTCTATATTACTTTCTTTACAAATAATTTCTAGTCTTTTGATAATATCCTCATTAGATATCTTTTTAAAGTCAAACCTTTGACATCTAGATAAAATTGTAGCTGGTAATTTTTGTGGCTCTGTCGTCGCCAATATGAATTTTACATGTTCAGGTGGCTCTTCCAATGTTTTTAATAAAGCATTAAATGCCCCTGTTGATAACATATGTACCTCATCAATAATATATACTCTATATTTTGCTTTTGTTGGTAAGAAATTTACTTGTTCTCTTATACCTCTGATATCTTCAACACTATTATTAGATGCCGCATCCATTTCTACAATATCTGTTAACGCTCCCGAAATTGCCCCTTTGCAAATCTCGCATTCATTACATGGCTCTCCATCTTTCGGATTTAAACAGTTAATTGCTCTTGCTAATATTTTAGCAGATGATGTCTTTCCTGTTCCTCTTCCACCATTAAATAAGTAAGCATGTCCCACTCTATTCACTATAATTTGATTTTTTAATGTTTTTGTTATATGTTCTTGCCCTACCATTTCTGAAAAATTTAATGGTCTAAATTTTCTATAAAGCGCTGTGTACCCCATAATTATCACATCCTTTATATTTTCTTCCTACAACAGAACAAAAGGGGCATGATTAAGATACTTTAATCTTTTAGATTATTTACATGCCTCGTCTTTGTTCGTCCGCGAAAATTGCTTTGCAATTTTCTGTGGAATGCTTTATATTATAGTAAGTTCGGAGAACTTTCCTATAATATAAAAAATGGTCCTATTATTTAATCTCTCTATGGAAAGTATACCACATAAAGATAAACTACTTATTGCTGCTTCCTTCCGGACCTGACAAGATTCATAGGTCTTTATTGGATACTCTCCATACAAAGATTAAATAATATACCATTTGTATTATATACTGATTTTTATATTTAATCAAGTATTATTTTAGAATTAATTAATTATGTATTCTTTTAAAAATAATATCTTTTAAATCTGTAATTTGTGTAGAAGTAGTTCCTTCTTCTATTACATTTCCTGTTGGTAATTCTATTTTTATTGTTGTTTGATATTGTTTACCACTTTGTAAAATAATTGTTAAATTAAATGTCAAATCTACTTTTAAATCCTCTTGTTTTACTCCTACCTTTTTTAACAATTCACCATGGTTAATTTCTTCTTCATCAGATTGGTATTTTGTTATATTATTGTTTGAACATCTAAATACAATAATTCCTCCTTGATTTGCTATTTTTAGATTTTTTAAATCTGATTCTACCTCTCCAATATATTCTAAACTTTGTATAATATTCTCTTCTTTATATTTAAAAATAATATTTTCTTCATCTATGTCTGGCTTATATAATTTTATATTATCTGTATTTTCACCTTCTATTTTAAAGTTGTCTACATAAATAGATTTTATAACTTCTGTTTTATTATATTTATCATTTTTGTCAATATATAAATAAATATCATTTGATTGATGTACATCAAATGACCATCTTGTATTTGTCTGACCATCATCTATACCTTCTTGTGTACTAATAATAGCAATTTTGCTTAAATTAAATGGCATGTTAGTTTCTCCCTCTACATTATATCTTAAAATTAACATACCTACCATAAACAAAATAATAAATATAATAACTACTATCATACATATATGAAAACTTTTTGTTTTAGTTAATTGTTTAAATTTATCAATCATATCTTCCTCCTGACAAATATTGATAATTATATAATTTTTGTATTTTATTTACTATTTTTCAATTTTCTTAACTCTTTAAAAAAATCTGTCAAAATCTGTTTACAATCTGTTTTTAATATTCCTGTTTCTGCTTCTACTTTATGATTAAATTTATAATCTGCAAATAAGTTTAATACTGAACCTACTGCCCCAGTTTTTTCATCTAATGTTCCTATATATAATTTTTTTACTCTAGCATTAATTATTGCTCCTGCACACATACTACATGGCTCTAATGTCACATACATTTCACAATCTAATAATCTCCAAGAATCTAATTTTTTACTTGCTTTTTGTATTGCTATTATTTCTGCATGTTTTGTTGTATCTTTTTTTGTTTCTTTTAAATTATGTCCTCTTGCAATAATTTTTCCATCTTTTACAATCACACATCCAACTGGAACTTCTAATTTTTCATATGCCTTTTTTGCTTCTTTTAAAGCTTCTTTCATGAATTTTTCTTTCATGTTTACTCCTATAATCTACTTTTATATTATAATTTTAAAAACTAATAAAAATGTAAAAAAAATGGTGTCCCCGAGTGGAATTGAACCACCGCAAGACCGGACTTAGGAGGTCCGCGCTCTATCCAACTGAGCTACGAGGACATATATTTATAAAAATATTATAATATATCTATGAATAAAAAGTCA
Organism: uncultured Clostridium sp.; assembly: GCA_947364715.1. GTDB lineage: Bacteria > Bacillota > Clostridia > TANB77 > CAG-508 > CAG-269. The sequence goes on along the minus strand of CANAUI010000009.1, from coordinate 33,958 downwards.
ATAACAAAAACTCTTGACAAAACCTGATATAATATATGTAAATTCATATTAACTAATATTAAGGAGTATTGTAATGCAAAAAATATTAAGTCATATGCGAAAAGCAATAGAAGAATATAATATGATAGAAGAAGGAGACAAAATTGCAATATGTCTTTCTGGTGGAAAAGATTCTATTACTATGTTAAAAGCTTTTAAAAATTTACAAATATTTTACCCTAAAAAATTCGAGATAATTGCTGTAAGTGTAAATCCTGGATTTGAATTTTTTGATATTAATTTTTTGGAAAAAATTTGCAAAGATGAATGTATTCCTTTATTTATAGAAAAAAGTAATGCGAAAGAAATTGTTTTTGATATAAGAAAAGAAAAAAATCCATGTTCATTATGTGCAAATTTACGCCGAGGTGTTATTAATTCCATCGCCATCCGAGAAGGGTGTAATAAAATTGCATTAGGACATAATCAAGATGACGTTTTAGAAACTTTTCTTTTAAATTTACTATATACAGGAAGTATTAACACATTTTCACCTAAAAGTTATATGGACCGTTCCAAAATCACATTAATTAGGCCACTTATATTTACACCTGAAAAAGAAATTAGACGATTTGTTAAAAAAAATAATATATCTGTTATGGCTAAGGTTTGTCCAATGGATGGAACTTCAAAAAGAGAAGATATGAAAAATTTGATTTTTACTTTATCTAAAAATATCCCTATGATAAGAGCTAATTTATTTGGTGCTATACAAAGAAATTTAGATGATTGGAAACTTTGATATAAATTAAGGCATACTGTTTCCAAAGTATTTGTCAAATATTTTACAATATTATAAAAAAGGCTAACCTTGTTTTATAGGGAAAAATCTTAAATATTGTCAAGATAAAAGTAGATTTTTTTCCTATACAAAAACAAAAAGGGCATGATTAAAATTCTTTGCCCTTTTAAAATATTTACATGCCCCATATTTGTTCATCTACTAAAATTACTTTAGCAATTTTGTTTAGAATTCATTTTTTAGTAATATTTAAATCTTCACAACATTTAACATTGCTTGTTTTAAATCTTCTAATTTTTTTGTTGCTTCCTCATCAGTTTTTCCTTTTACACCCATATATAATTTTATTTTAGGTTCTGTTCCTGATGGTCTGATACAACACCAGTTATTATCTTCTAATTCATAGTATAAAACATTTGATTTTGGAAGACCACTTTCACTTTCTTCACCTGTTATCATATTTTTCACATAATCTTTTTCTATATCTTTAAACATTAACACTTTATAGTTCCCTATTTTTTCAATATCTTTATTACGTGTACTAGTCATCATTTTTTTAATTTCTTCTGCACCTTCTGCACCTTCTCTTACAATTGATACTTGTGTTTCTTTATAATAACCATATTTTTCATATATTTGTATCATTTGGTCCCATAATGTTTTCCCTTTTGATTTATAATAACATGCTACCTCACAAAGAGCCATAACAGCTGAAATTCCATCTTTATCTCTTGCATAATCTCCAATTAAACAACCATAACTTTCTTCAAATCCAAACACATATTGTTTGTCTTTATTTTCCTCCGCATTTTTCATAACTGCACCAATATTTTTAAATCCAGTTAATACTTCAATTACTTCTAATCCATAGTATTTTCCAATTGCTTTTGTTAAATTTGAAGATACGACTGTTGTTATTATCATTCCATTTTTAGGTAAAATACCTTTTTCATTCATTTGAGATATCCTATATTCTGCAATTAGTAGTGCAGACATATTTCCTGTATAATCTCTATATTCTCCTGTTTTTACATCTTTTGTAAAAATCCCTAACCTATCAGCATCTGGGTCAGTTGCTAATATCACATCTGCATCTACATTTTTTGCTAACTCTAAAGCTAATTTAAATGCTTTTGGGTCTTCTGGATTTGGATAATCTACTGTTGGAAAATTCCCATCTGGTTCTTTTTGTTCTGGAACAACATATAAGTTTTCAATTCCTATTTCTTTTAATAATCTTTCAGCTACCATATTTCCTGTCCCATGTAATGGTGTATAAACTACTTTTAATTTTTTCCCTTGTTCTTTTACTATTTCTGGATTTAAAATTAGACTTTTTAATTTTTCAATATATTTGTCATCCATTTCTTTTCCTACAAAATTTAATAATCCTTTATTTTTAGCCTCTTCTTCTTTCATTTGTTTTATTTGTGAAAAATTTTCAACTGCTCTTACTTTAGCAATAATATCTTTATCTCTTGGCGACAAAATTTGTGAGCCATCATCCCAATACACTTTATATCCATTATATTTAGGAGGGTTATGACTTGCTGTTATCATAATACCTGCTGTACATTTTAATTCTCTTATAGCAAAAGATAATTCTGGAACTGGTCTTAAACTTTCAAATAAATATGTTTTAATTCCATTTGCACATAATATTAAAGCTGTTTGCATACTAAATTCCTTTGACATTTTTCTGGAATCATAACTAATTGCTACTCCTTTATTTTCTGTACCTTGCTCTAATATGTAATTTGCTAATCCTTGTGTTGCTTTTCCTACTGTATATTGATTCATTCTGTTTGTTCCTGCTCCAATAACACCTCTAAGCCCTGCTGTCCCAAATTCTAATTCTTTATAAAATCTATCTTCAATTTCTTTTTCATTATCTTTTATCCCTAATAATTCTTTTTTTGTTTCTTCATCAAACTCTGTGCTTTCACACCATCTCCTATATTCCTCTAAATAATTCATATGATACCTCCTCATTATTTATTATATTTTACTTTTACTTCATTATTATCGTATCATAAACATTATGATAAAAAAAGCTTTTTTGAAAAAAATGATGTTAAATTATTTTTTAACACCATTTTTATAATTATTAAATATTATTTTTAATCTAAATTATGAAATTTTTTGTATAATTGTCTTGCAGTCTTAGGACAATCTACACCTTTTTCATCACTATTTTTTACTGGTGCAAATTCTTCTTCTCTTTTTACTCTTAAAACTGCCATGTCATCTACTTCTCCAAATGCATCAAATAAAAATGCTTCAAATTTATATGCGTTTGGTGAATCTGGTTTTATTAATTCTCCATCTTTATCCATATATGTTGCTTTTTTAAATGCTACATGATATGGTAATGGTTCTGCTCCCATTCTTTCAACTGCATCAATACTGAATAAATTGCATAATATATGTGATTCACCATATAACAATTCATTATTTTCATCAGTTGCCTCTGCCATTTCATCTGTAATTTCTGAATATTCAATTACATTTGGTTTTCCATTTCTTCTACAGAATACTCCTACTTTTTCTTGTGGATTAGCTTTTACTACTGATTTACAAGCCACTGTTACTTTTTTATCAATAGCAATCCCCATTAGGATAGGGTCTACCATTTTTACTAAACAGTTATCTACTCCACCAATAAATACCCATTCTACACCTAATTCTCTCATTTTATTTGTCATTTTTGTTTTTACTAGTGATTCATAAATTCCACCATGTCCATCTGCTGCAAGTTTTATTAATCCATCTTCTCCGATTAATATTTTACCTTCTGTATCCATCATTGGTAGTTCACCTTGCTCAAAGAAAAAGATATTTTTATTTTTTTGATAACCAAAATATTTATGTTTTTCAAAAAATTCTAATGTATCTTTATTATTTTCTCTACTTGTCATAATAAACCAAGGAATAATTACATCATATTTTTTTCCTTCTTCTTTTAAACTATCTGCTAATAATTCAAATAAAGATTTGTGTGAATCTAAACCAATATCATATGTCCCTTTAGGTCCTTTATGCCCTAGTCTAGTACCTTGTCCTCCAGCCATTGTAACAGTTGCTAATTTTTTTTCTTTTATGGCCTTTTTACCTATAGCTTCATAATATTTATATTGTTCATTTAATTTATATTTATCTAAATAATCAATTGGAGTAATTTTATCAATACTACTCGCTTTTTCTTCCTTTGTAATATCATATAATTTATTTATAAGTCCAAAATCGATATTGTTAATTTGTTCTAATAACACTTCCTTTTTTTCATCTGATAAATCATTATAATGATTTATTAAATGTTCTTGGTTGTATTTTTTTAATATATTTTTCACTTCTTCTAATTGTATATTCATTATTTTCATCCTTTCTAGATTTTTTAAAATTATACTTATATTACACCATAAATTTCTTTTAGTCAAATACTGACAGGTAAATATATTACCTGTCAGTTTATGTGTTTTTTATAAACCACTATAACCTAGTTGTCCCTAGAACTTTTTTATATTTTTTTGCAATTTCATCTATATTTTTTTCTATTTCAAAAAATTCATAACAATCGATAATTTTTATTTTATCATCATACATTACCCATTTCTCAATATTTTTATTAATATTTTCAATATAGTTTTCTTTTCCTTTTATAAAAATAACCATATCAGAATTTTCTTTACTTTTTTTACTTATTTCTTTAAATTTTTGCAAATCATTGTTATTCCAATCTAATGATAATATTTTCTTTCGTTTTTCTTCTTCTAAATTCATTTTTGATATTAATATTTGTACTGTATCTTCTAAATTATTTTCTGTTAAAATAATAATTTCTTTATTTTCCTCCATACTTTTACTAATATATGGTAAACTAATCATTTCAAAATGATAATCACTTGCATAAAATGCACAACTTTTTTCTTTTGTTATATTTTTCATACAAACATTCCTTTCACATTGATATAACCTACGGAACTACTGGTTTCTTTGTTTTTTGTTTACTGGTAAATTTTACCATTTCATTACAAATATGTCAATAATATTTCAAAGAAACTCATCGTTTTTTTTCGACAATGTATATTTTTTCTTATTTTGTTAATACTTATCTTAAAGAATATTTTAGAAAAAAAGTTTATTGGAGGTAACTTATGAAAAAATTTTTAAAATTATGTAATCATTCCAAGGTAAAAATGGTAATTATTTTAACCTTTCTATTTTTTACCTATACAACTATTTGTGCTATATCTTATGCCAATTATGTTTCTACTGATATTGCTAACTCTGTTTTTCGTTTACATGTTATTGCAAATAGTGACTCTGATATTGACCAAAATTTGAAATATATTGTTAGAGATAATTTATTAAAATATATGAATACATTATGTGTTGATTGTTCTTCTAAAGAAGAAGCAATTGAAATTGCTAATAATAATATCCAAAATTTTAAAGAAATTGCATTAAATACTATAAAAAAAGAAGGATTTAATTATTCAGTCAATGTTAGTATTGGAAATTTTGAATTTCCAACAAAACACTATGGTGATATTTCTCTTCCTGCTGGATTTTATGATGCATTAAAAGTAGAAATTGGTGAAGCTAAAGGTCAAAATTGGTGGTGTGTAATGTTTCCTCCTTTATGTTTCGTAGATGCCTCTTCTGGAATCGTGCCAGAAGAATCAAAAAAGGATTTAGAGAATTCTTTAACTAATGAAGAATTTTCTATTGTATCTGATAATGAGGAAAATGTTACTTTTAAATTAAAATTTAAAATATTAGAAATCTTAAATGATACAGGTTTAATTACTGCTAAAAAATAGTTGCAATCTTAACTAGTTTATGATATATTTTATAGTAAAAGTAGAGTGTTACATGATATACACTCTATTTTATTGTAAAAATTAATAATATATAAATTTTATTGGGGGTATATAAATTGGAAAAATTAGTTGTAAAAGGACCCACACCACTAAAAGGAGAAGTAACAATTAATGGAGCTAAAAATGCTGCTGTAGCAATTTTACCAGCTACTTTATTAATAGATGGTGTATGTACAATAGAAAATTTACCAAATATAAGTGATATTAAAATATGTTGTACAATCTTAGAAAAATTAGGAGCAAAAATCACTTGGAATGATGCTCATAGTATTACGATTGATACATCAAATATAATAACAACAAAAGCACCTTTGGATTTAACAAGTAAATTTAGAGCATCTTACTATATTATTGGTGCCATGCTTAGTCGAAAAGGTGAAATTGAAGTTGGTATGCCTGGAGGTTGTAAATTAGGTGCAAGACCAATTGACCAACATATTAAAGGATTTGAATTACTAGGTGCAAATGTTACTGTAGAAAAAGGAAAAATTTATGCAAAAGCAAAAAAGTTAAAAGGTTGTCCTATATATATGGATATTGTATCAGTAGGTGCTACTATTAATGTTATGTTATCTGCTGTATTAGCCAAAGGAACCACTATTATTGATAATGCTGCAAAAGAGCCTCATATTGTTGATGTTGCAAACTTTTTAAATACTATGGGTGCTGACATTAGAGGAGCAGGTACAGATGTTATTAAAATTAATGGTGTTGAAAAATTAAAAGGAAATGCCACTTATTCTGTTGTTCCTGACCAAATTGAAGCAGGTACTTTTATGCTTGCTGCAGTTGCGACAAAAGGAGATTTATTAATTAAAAATTGTATCACAAAACATTTAGAATCTATTACCGCTAAAATTATAGAAATTGGTGGTAATGTAGAAGATAATGGTGACAGTATTCGTGTTTGGTGTAATAAAAGACCTAATAGAGCAACAATTAAGACATTGCCATATCCTGGTTTCCCTACAGATTTACAACCACAAATGGGAGTTGTTTTATCACTTGCTAATGGGACAAGTACTATTAATGAAAGTATATGGGATTCTAGATTCCAATATACTGAAGAACTAAATAAGATGGGAGCCAAAATCACTGCTCAAGGTAAAACAGCTTTTTTTGAAGGTGTTAAAAAATTATCAGGTTCTCCTGTATTTTCTTCAGATTTGAGAGCTGGAGCTGCTTTAGTTTTAGCAGGTACTGCTGCTGAAGGTATAACAGAAATCTATAATTTAGAGCATATTGATAGAGGTTATGAAAATATAGAAGAAAAGTTCAGAAGTATTGGTGCAAAAATCGAAAGAGTAATAGAATAGTAAAATAGAAATAAACAAAGGAAAGAGATTAAAAAGTTATGCTAAATTTTTGTAGTTTATATAGTGGAAGTAGTGGAAATAGCTTATTTGTCCAAACAGACAATACGAAATTATTAATTGATGCAGGTGTTAGTAGTAAAAAAATAGAAAAAGCTTTAAATGATATAGATATTGACCCTTGTTCTTTAGATGGTATTTTAATTACTCATGAACATTCTGACCATGTACAAGGATTAGGAACTTTTTCTAAAAAATTTGATTTACCTGTGTTTGTAAATCAAGAAACCCTAGATGCTATGCCAAAACAGAGAGATAAAATTTCAGACAAAAATATAAAAAAATTTAAAGTTGCAGAAAAATTTTCTATAGGTGATTTAGATATCAACCCATTTTCTATCCCACATGATGCAGTAAATCCTTGTGGATTTACTATATTAAATGAAAATAAAAAAATTAGTATTGCAACAGATATTGGTCATATGACAAATTCTATTTTAAAACACTTAGAAGAAAGTTTATTTGTTATGTTAGAATCTAACTATGACCCAGAAGTATTAAAATGTTCGTCATATCCATTTTCTTTAAAATCTAGAATTGCTGGACCATCACGGACATTTGTCTAATCAAATTGCTGGAAAAACTATTTCTTTCTTATTAAAGTCAGGTTTAAAAAATGCAATGCTTGGTCATTTAAGTAAAGAAAGTAATTTTCCAGAGCTTGCCTACAAAACAGTTGTAGAAGAATTAATTGCAAGTAATTACAATGAGAATTCTTTAACACTATCTGTTGCTGGTAGAGATACACATAGTAAATTAGTTATGATATGATTAAAAGGTTGCCAAAATAGTTTAGTCTTTTGGGCAACCTTTGACAAATTGATAGCCTTGACTAAAATTTAAAAAGGAGTAATGTTTTAATGCTTACAATTAATATAATATGTATTGGTAAAATAAAAGAATCTTATTTAAAAGATGCCATAAAAGAATATTCTAAAAGATTAAGTAAATACTGTAAATTATCTATTTTAGAATTACCTGATGAAAAAATACCAGATAAATTAAACCAAAATATTTCTAATGATATAAAAAATAGAGAATCTACTTCAATTTTAAACCATATAAAAAAAGATTCTTATATTATCTGTTTAGATTTAAATGGTAAAGAGCTTTCTTCTGAAGAATTTTCAAATAATATAGAAAATTTATCTTTACAAACTAGTAATATTACTTTTGTTATTGGTGGCTCTTTAGGACTTTCTCCTGATATATTACAAAAAGCTCATCAAAAGATATGTTTTTCAAGAATGACATTTCCTCATCAATTAATTCGTGTCTTTTTATTAGAACAAATTTTTAGAGGCTTTAAAATATCTAATGGTGAAACTTATCATAGATAAATATATATTATATTGTAGAGAAAATAACATAGAAAAAAATATTTAAAAGAATATAGGGGCAAAAGAGTTTTAAATACTAATTATGGGGGATTTGTTATTTCCTCTACAAAATTAAAAACTTTATAAATATATTAGTTATTTTTTTATTGAATTTTGTTCGATATTTAAAATTTTTTCAAATAAAATTCTGATAATTATTTTTCTTACTATAAAAAATATTGAAATAAATAATATGATTTTTAATAACATTTAACTTAAATATCCTTGTTGATTTAATTTCCATAATTATACAGTATATGTAAAATATTGTCAAGAAAAACTTTACGACAAAAATCGACACACTATAATACTTGTTATAATCCCAACAATATCTGCTGTTAATGCTACAATTAAAACAAATCTTGTTTTTCTAATTTTTACACTTGAAGAATATACTGCAATAGTATATAAAGTAGTTTCTGTCGCACCCATAATTACTCCTGCCATAATTCCAATTTGGCTATCAACTCCAAAATTTTTCATAATATCTGTTGCAATAGCTATAGAACTACTTCCTGATATTGGTCTTAAAAATGCTAATGGCATAATTTCTGTTGGAAAATTCACAATATTTAATAATGGCTCTACTAATTTAATCACTATATTAATTACACCTGAACTTCTTAAAGCACCTACTGCTAAAAAAAGACCTATTAGTGTAGGAAAAATATTAATAACAATGTTTATTCCATCCTTTGCTCCTTCTATAAATTTATCAAAAACTTCTTTTTTTTCTAAAAAACCATATATAACAATAATCAATATAATTAGTGGCATTGCCAAATTTGAAAAAAAGCTAATAATATTTATCATAAATTCTCCCTTTTGTTAGAATATTTAATTAGTAATTTAGTTACCATTACACCTGTAATTCCTGCACAAATTGTTGCAATCCATACAGGAACAATAATAGAACTTGGATTATTCGAACCTAATGAACTTCTTATAGCAATAACTGTTGTAGGAATAATTTGTATAGATGCTGTATTTATTACAATTAACATAATCATAGAATTACTTAATTCTTGCTTATTTTTATTTTCTTTTTGTAAAGTCTCCATCGCTTTTATCCCTAATGGTGTAGCTGCATTCCCCAAACCTAAAATATTTGCTATCATATTCATAGAAATTTCATTTTGTGCCTTTTTATTTTCCCTTATTTCTGGAAAAAGAAATCTTACAATTGGTTTTAAAATTTTATTCATAATTTTCATTATATTAGTGTTTGTCGCAACATTTATTATTCCACTCCACAAACACATTGTTCCTAACATAGTTATGCTTAAATTTACAGCACTTTCCACACTATCAAATATACTAGTATTTAAATTTTGTAAATTTCCCGAAAAAATTGCATAAGAAAATGATATTATTATGAAAATTGGCCAAACTAAATTTAACATATTTATCACCTAATTAATTTTATTCTATTATCAAATTTTTATTACTTTTTAATTGACCTACTTATCTATTTGTGATATATTAAAAATATATATAGGGTTGTAAATTAACTTTTTAAGGGGGGATAAAACTTATGAAATCAACAGGTATTATTCGAAAAGTAGATGAACTAGGAAGAGTGGTTATTCCTATCGAAATCAGAAATCAATTTAACATTGCTGAAAAAGATCCTATTGAAATATATGTTGATGGTTCTTCAATTGTATTAAAAAAATATGAACCAAATTGTATTTTTTGTGGAAATACTGAAAATTTAATTAATTATAATGATAAACTAATTTGCGAAGATTGTTCAAAAAAAATAAGTAAATTAAAAACAAATAAATAAGAGCTTTACTCTTATTTATTTGTTTTTTTATTACTATTAACAGCTAATAAATATTTCAATTATCATCTACAAATTTTTGATAAATTTCATTTTTATTCACATTTCTATCTTTTGCTATTTGCTTAATTATTTCTTTTTTACTTAATCCCATTTTTTCATAATATTCATAATGTTCTTTCAAAGACAATTTTAATAATTGATTCTCTTTCTTTTTATCTGAGCCTTCTATTATTAATACAATCTCTCCTTTTAATCCTTTTGATTTTTCAATTAATATATCTATATTCTCTCTTATATATTCTTCATGAATCTTTGTTAATTCTCTTGCTAATACAATTTTCCTATTCCCAATATTTTCTTTTAAATCTTTTAATGTAGTTTCAATTTTATGTGGTGCTTCATAAATAATCATTGTTTTTGTTGTATTTTTAATTTCTTCTAATTTTTCTTTTCTATTCTTTTTATTCAAAGGTAAAAAACCAATAAATACAAACTCTTTTGTATCTAATCCAGAACATATTAATGCATTAATCATTGCACAAGCTCCTGGAATTGGTACTATTGTAATTTCCTCTTCTATACATTTTTTAATTACTTCTTCTCCTGGGTCACAAATGCCTGGAGTTCCTGCATCAGAAACAAGTGCGATTTGTTTTCCTTGCTTTAATTCTTTGATTAACATATCTGTTTTTACCTCTTCATTATGTCTATGATAACTTATTAATGGTTTTGATATTTCTAGATGATTTAATAATTTTAATGTATGTCTTGTATCTTCTGCTGCAATGAAATCTACTTCTTTTAATACTTTTATTGCTCTTAATGTTATATCTTCTAAATTACCTATTGGTGTTGCAACAATATATAAATTTCCTGTTTCTTTTTTATTCATTTCTTTTTTCCTTCCTCAAGGTACAAACTGGTTGGAAAAGAATTAAATTTTCAACCTTTAATTACCTTCTTTTGAATTTTCTCTAATATTCTTTTAATGTTTTTTAATAAGAAATTTTTTATATTACTAAATATTACAAATTAATTTTACAGAGTTTTCTATTTATTATAAATTTTTAAAATTTCTTCTGTATAATTTCCTTTTTCATCATAAATATATAAATTTTCTTCTAACTTTAAAAAAGGTTTTGCATTTTTTACTCCCTGTATTAAAACCAATTTAGATACAGTATGAATATTTGAATAAATAAATCTGATTCTTTTAGGTTCTATTTTATATTCCCTCATAACTGACAACAAATCAACTAATCTTTCTGGTCTATAAATAATATACAACTCTCCTTTATCTTTTAACATATCTTTCGAAACTTTTATAAAATCTTCTATATTTGCTTCTATTTCATGCCTAGAAATCAATTTTCTTTTATCCTCATTTTGTACTCCAGTTTCTTTCTTTTTATATGGTGGGTTTGTTACAATGGCATCAAATGTATTTTTTTCAAAATATTTATTTAAATTTAATATATTATCTTGTATTATTTTAAATTTGTTTTCTAAATGATTTAATTGTATACTTCTTTTTGCCATTTCATATACTTCTTTTTGAATTTCTATTCCTGTTACTTCTGATAATTCTGTTTTTCCACATAATAAAGTAGCAATAATTCCTGTACCAGTTCCTAAATCTAGTACTCTTGCTCCTTTTTTTATACCTTTGGCAAAATCTGAAAGTAAAATACTATCAATTCCAAAACAAAATCCATTTTTATTTTGAATAATTTTTAATCCTTTATATTCTAAATCATCAATTCTTTCATTATTTTTTAATTCTATTTCTTCTTTCATCTTTACTTAAAATCCTTTACTATAACAAATCTAGTTAAAAAGTGTAGCATTTTCACCTCATTTTGCTATATTTATCTTATTTGCTTAACATTTTATCACATTTACATAATATTTGTAAATATTTTGTTACAAATCACAACTGATAAATATTATTTGTTTTCATAACATCTTTTTTTATATTTCATATACTATTTATAAGAGGTGATTGCATGAATAAAAGAATTATAAAACCAATCGAAAATAGAGGTGGAAAATGCCCACCCCCTAAAAAGAAATTTAATTTCAAATGTTGTAAAGACAATACTTTTAAATCTTTACATGAAGTTGAATATTTTTTAAATAATTTTAACCGATTTATTAGATATATTAAATTATATAAAATATTAAAATAATTTTAATTATTCAGCTATATCTAAACTATAAACTTCATTAAACTCTTGATTTTCTTTACCATCAATCAATATTTTCACTGAATTTATCTCTGTAAATTGTATTAAAGTTTTTACTAAGCTATCAATAATATTTTGTTTTATAGTTTTATCTTCTTTATTATAATTCAAAAATTCATTTGAAAAATCCACATATACTATGTCTTTCTCTTTATATGTTTGATTCAATTTTGTATTTTCTGGAATCAATTTGCTACATTTTTCATTTTTAGGACCTTCTATAAGCATATTTATCAATTTATCATAAGGTGTAGTAATAATTTCTTTAATATCTACCAATCTTGCTTCTGGAACTAATTCCTTTGTATCCTTTTCTAAAAAATATAAGCTGACAATTGTTTGTCTATTTTGTTCTTCTGTAATTTCTTCCTCTGGTATATATTCTTCTATAGTTGTTTCTTGTTCCTGATTTTTAAAATAACTAATAACAAAATATCCTCCTACCAAAATTATAATTAATAAAATAGTAAAAATAATAACTATTTTTTTACTCATATCAAAATCATTCCTTTCTTTCAAAGTTAATTAAATTTATTTATTACTTATTGTATTAATTGTTTGTCCTTTTTAGAACAAAATAGGCATGAAAAGCAATTTTAAATTTTTGACATTTTAGATTACTTTTATGCCTTGTCTTTGTTCGTTTTACAAATTTAACAAAGTAAAATTTGTGTGAAATGTTTGATGTTATAAAAATCTTTAAAACACCTAGTAACCCATCTACTTTTACAGGATTTTCCATTTGACAAAAGTAGCATTTCCGTATACAATTAAGGTGATTTATAAAGATATAAACGAAAAATTTATATGCAAAAAGGAGTTTTTGTTATGAATGAAATATTACATGTTGGACTTGATGTTGGTTCTACAACTGTCAAAATAGTCGTAATGGATAATAATAAAAATACTATATATTCTGATTATCGTAGACACTTTTCAGATGCCAAAAAAACCGTTTGTGATGTTTTAGAAGAATTACTATTAAAATATCCTTCATCATCTTTCACTATTGCATTAACAGGTTCTGGAGCAATGTCTGCTGGAAAATTCTTAGGAGTCAATTTTATACAAGAAGTAATTTCTTGTAAAAGAGTTATTGAAAAATACTTTCCAAAAACAGATGTAGTTATTGAATTAGGAGGAGAAGATGCAAAAATCATCTATTTCGATAGCTCTATTGAGCAAAGAATGAATGGTACATGTGCTGGTGGTACTGGTGCCTTTTTAGACCAGATGGCCTCTTTATTACATACAGACACAGCAGGATTAAACGAATTAGCTAAAGGATATCAAACTATTTACCCAATTGCTTCTCGTTGTGGAGTATTTGCTAAAACAGATATACAGCCTTTAATTAATGAAGGAGCTGCCAAAGAAGATATTTCTGCTTCTATTTTCCAAGCAGTTGTTAACCAAACTATTAGTGGGTTAGCATGTGGTAGGCCAATTAGAGGAAATATTGCATTTTTAGGTGGTCCTTTAAGTTATTTACCAGAATTGAGAAATCGTTTTATAGAAACTTTACATTTAACAGATGAGCAAATCATTATACCTGATGAAGCCCATCTACTAGTTGCTAAAGGAGCTTCTTTAGATTCTTTTAATACAGAGATAATTACACCAGATGAATTAGAGAAAAAAATAGAAAATTTCAAACAATCACATGATAATACAACACAACCACTTGAACCTTTATTTAAAGATAATGAAGAATATGAAATTTTTAAGAAAAGACATGATAAAGCAACAGTTCCTTCAAACCAATTAGAAAATTATGAAGGAGACTGTTTCTTAGGAATTGATGCAGGCTCTACAACAACAAAACTTGTATTAATTGATAAAGATGGTAAATTATTATATTCATTATACAGTAGTAATGAAGGAAACCCATTACAAAGTGTTATGGATATGTTAAAAAAACTATATGAAGTTTTACCTCAAAAAGCTATTTTAAGATATAGTGGTGTCACAGGCTATGGAGAAAAATTAATTCAAACAGCTTTAAATGTTGATTTAAATGAAATTGAAACCATTGCACATTACACAGCAGCTAAAACCTTTGAGCCAAATGTAACCAGTATTGTTGATATTGGTGGTCAAGATATGAAATATATTAAAATAAAAAATCGTTCTATTGATAATATCATGTTAAATGAAGCATGTTCTTCTGGTTGTGGTTCTTTTATTGAAACATTTGCAAAAAGTTTAAATTTAGAAATTTCTGAATTTGTAAAAGAAGCTATTAACTCAAAAAGACCTGTTGATTTAGGCTCAAGATGCACTGTATTTATGAACTCAAAAATTAAACAAGCACAAAAAGAAGGATACTCTGTTGGAGATATTTCTAGCGGATTATCATATTCTGTTATCAAAAATGCAATTCAAAAAGTTATGAAAGTTAGAGATGTAGAAACTTTAGGAAAACACATTGTTGTTCAAGGTGGTACTTTTTATAATGATGCTGTTCTTAGAGCCTTTGAATTGATTGTTGGTAAAAATGTTGTAAGACCAAATATATCAGGATTAATGGGAGCTTACGGAATGGCTTTACTTTCAAAAGAACAATATGAAGCTAATTTAGATATGGAATATACTTCTACAATTTTAAAAACAGATGAATTAAATAATTTAAAAATAAAAATTACACATACACATTGTAACAATTGTGAAAATCATTGTAAATTAACAATTAATAAATTTAGTAATGGACAAATTCACGTAACAGGTAACCGTTGTGAAAAGGGTGCAGGTATTGTAACAAAATCTAAAAATTTACCAAATTTAATACAATATAAATATGAAAGAATTTTTGATTATACACCATTAGAAGAACAATATGCCACAAGAGGAACTATTGGAATTCCTAGAGTTTTAAACATGTATGAAGATTATCCTTTCTGGTTTACTTTCCTTACAAATTTAGGATTTAGAGTTATTATATCTGAAAAAAGTACTAGAAAAACCTATGAAAAAGGTATGGAATCTATGCCTTCAGAATCTGTATGTTATCCAGCAAAACTTTCACATGGTCATATTGAAAGTCTATTAGAACAAGGAATTAAAACCATATTTTATCCTTGTATGCCATATTCTAGAAAAGAATATGAAAAAGCAGATAATCATTATAATTGTCCAATTGTTATTTCTTATTCTGAGGTATTAAAAAATAATGTAGAAGGATTAAAAGATTCTACCATAACATTTTTAAATCCTTTCTTACCTTTTGATAAGAAAAACTTAGTAAAGAAATTATTGGAATTAGATGAATTTAAAAAATATAACTTTACAAAAGAAGAATTAAATGAATCAGCTGAAAAAGCAGAGCAAGAATACCAAAAATGTAAAAAAGATATTCGCAGAAAAGGTGAAGAAACTGTAAAATATATAGAAGAAAATCATTTAAAAGGAATTGTTTTAGCTGGTCGCCCATATCATGTTGACCCAGAAATTAATCATGGTATTGATACATTAATTACTTCATTAGGTTTATGTGTTTTAACAGAAGATAGTATTTCAAATCAAACAGAAGTAAAAAGACCTATTCGTGTTGTTGACCAATGGGTATATCATGCAAGACTTTATGCTGCTGCTGATTTTGTTGGAAAACATGACTGTCTAGAATTAGTCCAATTAAATTCATTTGGTTGTGGTGTTGATGCAGTTACAACAGACCAAGTAGAAGAAATTTTATCTAGTTATGATAAAATGTATACACTAATTAAAATTGATGAAGTTAATAATTTAGGAGCTGTTAGAATTCGTATACGTTCATTACTTGCTAGTATGAATAAACGTGAAAAAGAAAAAATACAAAATACTCGCATTGGTGATTATGAACAACATAAAAAAATCTTTACTAAAGATATGAAAAAAAATTATACAATTCTAATACCACAAATGGCACCAATTCACTTTGAATTATTAGAAACTGCAGTAAAATCTAGTGGATATAATGTAGAATTGTTAAAAGAATGCACTCAAAAAACTGTTGAAACTGGATTAAAATATGTAAATAATGATGCTTGTTATCCTTCTATTCTGGTTACAGGACAAATGATTGAAGCACTTCAATCTGGTAAATATGATTTAAATAGAACTGCTTTAATTATGTCTCAAACAGGTGGAGGATGTAGAGCAACAAATTATATAGGTTTTATTAGAAAAGCTCTAAAAGATGCAGGATTTGAAAATATACCAGTTATTTCTTTCAATATTGTAGGTATGGAAAAAATGCCTGGATTTAAAATAACAGTACCATTAATAGAACGTCTATTAAAAACTGTTTTATATGGTGATTTACTTCAAAAAATGTTAACTAAAAATAGGGCTTACGAAAAAAATAAAGGTGAAACCGAAAAATTATTTAATCAATGGATGGAAAAATGTAAAAAATTACTACAAAAATCATCAAATAAAGAATTTAAACAAAGTATCTATGATATTGTAGACAGCTTTGAAAAAATAGAATTAGATACTTCTATTAAAAAACCTAAAGTTGGTATTGTTGGAGAAGTTCTTATTAAATATCATCCATTTGGCAATAATCATGTTGCAAATTTATTAGAACAAGAAGGAGCAGAAGTTATTTTACCTGACTTTATGGGATTTGTTAAATTTATGGCTACACATAAAGTTACATTTAATAATTTACTAAATACTAACAAAACTTCTTCAAAAATTATGAAAGCATCTATTAAATTAATTGATATTTTAGAAAAAGATATGCAAATTGCTTTATCCAATTCAAAAAAAGGATATTTACCACCTTGTGATATTTGGCATCTAGAAAATAAAGTAAAAGATGTTTTATCTATTGGAAACCAAACTGGTGAAGGCTGGTTTTTAACAGCTGAAATGATTGAATATATTGAACATGATATCCCAAATATTATTTGTGTTCAACCATTTGCTTGCCTACCAAATCATGTTGTTGGTAAAGGTGTTATTAAAACTATTAGAGAAAAATATCCAGATGCTAATATTTCCCCAGTAGATTATGACCCAGGAGCTAGTGAAACAAATCAAGCAAATAGGATTAAATTGTTAATGACAGTTGCACAAGATAATTTGAAAACAAAACAAGCTAGAAAAGAGGCTATTGAAAAAGAAAATAAAACTGAAACTAAAACATTACAACATGCAAAAGAAACAGACGAAAGCAAAGAGGCCCAAAAAAATTAATGAGTTAAATTTGACATATTTTCTAAATTATTATATATTATGTATAGAAAATTTTTCATGTAAAATAAAAAATAGAGGAAATTGTAACTTCCTCTATTTTTTATTTATTATTTCTTTTATTTGCTTTTTTGCCGTTTTATATCCAATCTCATATAACTCCTCTATTTTATCCATATCTAAAAGTCCTATTTTTTCTGTGTGAATTTCTAATAAATAATCTGTTCCTTTCCATTCATAATCTGCCAATTCATTACTTAATAATCCAATTGACCTTGTTGCAACATCAATAATATTCATACAACATTCTTTGTCAAATTTCTCTCTAAATACCACACTAATAACTTTATCTGTACCAATTTCTTTTAATTCTCTCCATGGTGTATTTTCTCGAATTCCTCCATCAATTAAACTTGTATTATTAAATTCACATGGTGAAAAGACAACTGGATAACTACAACTCGCTCTTACAGCTTTTCCAAGGTTTATATTATTTATAAAGATAGTATTTGATAAATATCTCTTCTCATTTTTATAAGAAGTAAAACAAGTAACTTTTCCATTATACATATTTACTGCTGGTATAACTAATGGAAAATAAATATCTGAAATATTTTTGATGTTTTTGCTTTTTACAATATCATTTATTAATTTTTCAATTTCTTTTCCACTATTTAATCCATCTATTATAATTTTTCTTTTAAAAATTAATCCATACAATAATTTTATAATATTCCAAAAATCAATATATTTTATTTTTTTACAATATTTCTTAAATATTGTATAGATTTCATCAGGATTATAACCTATTGCGTATAGGCTAGCTACAATACTTCCTGAAGATGTCCCTGCTATACTATTTATCTTTATGTTTTCCTCTTCTAATGCTTTTAATACTCCTATATGTGCAGCTCCTTTTACCCCTCCTCCAGATAAACTTAATCCTAAATTCATTCAATCACCCAATAGTAATATATGATTTTATAATTATATGTGTTTTTTTTTTTGGATAATAAAACTTTAAATTATTTTCTATTAATTCAAAATTTATTATAAAATAATCATTAAAATAGAGGTATTTATAAAATTATAAATACCTCTATTAATACATTTTTATCATATTACTTCAAAGGAAAGAACAAAATCATAATTATCCTTTAGCTTCATGACAAAATTCCAAGTATATACATATCCAGTTCCTCCTGTTCCTTTATCTTCATCTATATACTTCCCTTCTGATAGGTCCGTAATTTCAACAGAAGTCAAATATGTATTACCAGTTACATCAAAACTTTGAAAATTCAACTTATTATATCTATACATATTACTTTTCACATATTTTTTAAATTCATCTAAAGTTTTAAAGTTATTATTTTTAAAATTATTATCTAATATATTATATGCTGACTCATAATCCTGATTATTTATCATTAAAATAAACTTATTTATATTCATTTGTACTTTTGCTTGTTCACTTACACTATCATATTCTTGCTTAAATTTTTCTGTCATAATTGTATAATTATCTAGTTTTAATGTATATTCCATTGGATATGTTTCTTCAAAAATATATAAATTTCCAAACTGGTCTTTGCAAACATATTGTTTATATGTATCATATCTATTCACTAAATATTGTACAAAATTTTCTTTACCAAATGTTTCTTGTTTCTGTTCTCTATATATTTTAAAATTTTCTAAACTACCAAATCTTTTTTCTCTATATTGTTCATCTAACATACCATATGCTTCTTCAACATTATTAGATAGTGCATTTTTATAATCTTGCATATGTTTTAAACATATATCATAATCAGTTGTTGCTGTAACATATATCTGGTTATACTCTTTATTTTTTATTTCAAATTTTTCTATCTCTACATTATTACTATCTTCTATAATAGTATTAAACTGATTTTCTTTTAAAAATTTTATACTATATGTTTGATTTATTGAATCTACTTTTATTAATGTATATATATATTCTAAATTCCCATTAATTCTCACTACACCTTTTAGATAATAAAAAATATTTGCTGTTCCTTCATATTCTGTTATTTCTTTATTATACATATTTTTTGTTGAATAACTATTATATTCTTTATATTTTCCAAAGAAATCTAAAACATTATCTTGTGTTATTGAATTTTCACTTATATATTCTTCATCTAAAACAGCATATACTGCTTCTTCATTATTTATATTTTCATCTTTTTGAGAAATATACATGAAAAATTTATTTACTATATCATCAATAAACATATATGTACCATTAAATTTTTCTTTTTCTAATGGAGTTTTTTGTGTTGTAGGAATATCTCTAACTGCTGATGATGTATTTCCATTTTTATTTTTTATATTATAATTACTTAATAATACAATAATTAACACTATAATAATAATAATAAATGCTATTATACTAATTTTTATTTTTTTCAAATCATACACCTCACATTATCTAGAATAATCAGTTCCTCCATTCCATCCCCAGCCTTTCCATCCAAAAGCTGCTATCCATGAATCAAGACTTTCTATTCTAATTCCTCCTACATTTGAAGCTACTTGCCCATTTCCTATATAAATTCCAACATGTCCTGCATCTCTACCACAACCACAATATACAGTAGGATTTGATTTTCCATAAACCACTGCTCCTAATGGTATATTATTAGGCTCTACCGAAATTTTCCAACTATCTGTTGCACTTCCTGCGCAACACTTTGAAGCTCTAGGTGTTTGTCCTGCTTCTGCATACACATCAGCTACCCATGCTTGACACCATCCTGCTCCATTGCCTAAAGTATTTTGTGAAGCAGCAATTTCTACAATTTTAGATTGCATTGCAGTTGCTTCTCCATCACTACCAGCAGTTCCACTTGTACATCCAAATATATTTGTCATATGTTGTTTTACAGCATTTGCCCAATTTGAATCACTTGCATATAAAGAGCCTATTCCATCTATTGTTGTTGGGTCATATCCATTTGATTGTATTCTCTCATATTGCCATGTTCCTGGAGTTACATATTCTCTTAATCCTTTACTAACATCTTCTATTCCTTCAGACATATCTGCAAATGAAATTGCACTTCCTCCTGGGTCCCAATCATATGCTCCCCATCCAAAGAAATTACCTTTTGTATTTGCAATGTTAGATGTTCCATAATAACTCTCATGAATTCCTATACAAAATATAAATCTAGGGTCCATTCCATTTCTTGTACAAATATCATAAAAATTTCGTGAGTTAGCTACAAAATACCTCTGATAACATTCTACACAAGACCTTCCACCATTTCCTGTAAGATTTGGTGGATTGAAGGATTCTACTGCTTTTATAAATTCATCTCTACTACATACTTCTCCCCAAATAGCTGACCATGTTCCTCCAACTCCAACAAAACTTCCATTTATAAATTCTTCAAAATCGAATTCTTCAACACCATATTTATCACCTGTCAATAAATATAATAAATATCTCATTAAACTTTCATGTTTTTGTGTTTTTTCTACACTAGATAATAATTCAAATAACATTTTATGTGCATCAACTAAATTATCTAATGGACATTGATATCCTACATTAGGAATTTTATAACAAACTCTTCTTCCATTCATGATAATATCTAATTCATCATCTTGTATAAAATTATCAGTATTATTTTCTACAGTTCCATTTTCGATAAAATAAGAATTTACGATTCTTGATATATCTGCTATTCTTCTGCCTGCTTCTACTTTATCTGTAATATCTGTTGCAGAAATTACTATTAAATAATTTGCATTTTCTACAGAAACAATGGCTGCATCTTGTAAAATATTCTTTTGTTCTCCTGTTTTATTAGCTACTTCACCATCTGTAATTGCTGATGGTATATATTCTATCAATAATTGTCTTTTTAAGATTTCCATCATTTTTTCTGAATATTGTTTATTAATACATTTATTTTTATAAATATTTTGAAGTAATCTCGATACATTTGCTATAGTCGTATAATTACCATCACTACCATCTGCTATAATTTCTGTTGATAGTTGTTCTTTTAAATTTGTTCCTTTATAATTTTGTTTATTTAAATATTTGTTAACTTTTTCAATTCCTTTTTCAATATCTCCATCTCCTAAAGTTGTTAAAAGTGCATTTGTTGCATCATTACTATCTGTTGTTATCATTCTATCAATATCTGAATTTACTATAGTTTCTTCTATATTTCCAGTTTGTACTTCATTATATGCTGTAGCCATAATAAATAATTTTAACCAACCTTCAGATTTAATTTTACCACTTCCTATTGTAAAATTATTATTACTTGATTTATCTAAATCTTGTACACAAACTTGATATTTACCATTTGTAATTCCATCTATATATTCTTGAACTAAATCTTTTAAATCTGCAATTGTTTTTGGCTCTAATCCTTGTACAATTTCATCATTTGGTCGTAATCCACATTGAAATGCATTATTCACATTATATACTATAGGCTCTAATGCTTGAATAGATGAAGTACTACCACAGTCGTAAAATAAATATTTATCTCCTTCAATTGCAACTAATATATTTGTATGTCCACTATATATAACAATATCTCCTGGTTTTAACTCATTAACTGACTCAATTATATCCCATCCTTTTTGTGTAGCATAATTTCTTAAAGTCCTTGAACTTTGAGGACCTATATCTTCATATCCCGCTTTATATAATACCCAACTTACATATGCACTACAATCAATAGTTCTAATAGACTCAATATTTGGAAATTCTCCTCCATGTCCTCCTCCAAGTTGATATGTATATTGATTATTTGCTAAA
Organism: uncultured Clostridium sp.; assembly: GCA_947364715.1. GTDB lineage: Bacteria > Bacillota > Clostridia > TANB77 > CAG-508 > CAG-269. The sequence goes on along the minus strand of CANAUI010000009.1, from coordinate 11,516 downwards.
TAATCATGACAAGTTTTTGCAACTCCTATAAGTCCTTGTCCAGAAATTGTATTAACATCTTTTAATATTAAATTTGTAAAATTACTTGTTTTTTCTATTACTTTTGGTTGTGTCTGATTCCATTTTTGTTGCCTAGTTGTAACAATTGTTGTTCTCTTATTATTAGTTATTATTGATGTTATTTCACTAGTATCTGTTGTAACTGTTTCTGAACCTCCAGGAAGTTCTTCCACTTGTGGTTCACCATCTATATCTCCTGTGTCTTCATATGAAAACTCTGTTACCTGATTTAATATCCAAGTATTTGCCCTTGATAAAAATACTGTTGTATAATAACTTTCTGAAATATCTGGTTCTTGTCTAGTCTCTAAATCATTTTGTATTACCTTTTGTTCGTTTGTTTCTAAATCTTTAATAATTCTTTCTAAATGATATGTTTGTATCTTATTTGTTGTTGTTGTCGTTTTTGATTCTGCAATAGTTACAACTATTCTAGAATCTTTTACTAAATTAACAACTGCTAAAGCAAATTGTGGATTTTGACTAGTCATCGCTAAAGCAATTGTGAATTCAAATGGCATAGAAAATTTTTCTACCATGTTTTTATAATTAATTTTTTCAATTTCAAAACTATTTTCAGATGAATTTTTTACAACATGTACTGTCCAATCTTCTGTATCAATTGTAAAATAATTGTATACTTCACTATTTCCAGCATCTTTCATTTCATAAAATTCATTATAAGAAATATATTTTAATTCTATTGTCAAACCATCTATTTTTGCTCTTTCAAAATATACAGTACCTTGTAAACCATCTCCACCCAAATATGGATAATTTGTTACAATTTCTGCCTCTAAAAATCTTTCTAAGTAATTTTCATTACCATCTAAACCTAATGTAGAAGGATCTACTCCCATACTTTTTATTTTCTTCATTGATTCAGATAAATATTCTTCATCTATTCTTAAATTATTATCTTTTATTTGAACATAATCTAAAACATTTGAAAACATTTTACTAACTTTTTCATACACAGAAGATATTGTTCCCCAAAATAAACAAGCAATCAATATTATTAAAAGGAATAAAAGAATAATGGTAGCAAGAATTTTTTTATAATATCTTTTTAATAAATTCTTCAAATTTATTTCTTTTAATATCTCTTTTGCCATATTTTTTGCCATTTTTTACCTCCTATATTCCAATTTCTATATCTAATGTTTTCTCTATTCCCTCTTTATGAATATCTGTAAAATATAGCTTTGCATCTTTTCTATTTGTATTATAAATTTTATTAAATTTAATAATCAAACTTACTGTTTCTTCTTGGTCCAATTCTAGAAGATTATTTGCAATTTCATGTCCATACCATCCATATCCAACTCCATTAGTATCTTTTATAAATACTGTCTCTGTATTTTCTTTTGTGTCAATCACTACTCTTTTATCGGAATTATTTTTTATTTCTATTTCAATTTCTTCATAATCAATATGTATTTTTTTGTTAAGTACATTAAAATCAATATCTTCTACACTATTGCTTTTATTAATTTCTACTTTATTAACAAAATTTTTAATATTTAATTTTAAATTTTCGTCTTCTGTAACAATTGTATAATAATCTTCTATAAATTCCTTTTCTATTTTTCCACTAGCCATAATATCTTTTAAAATTCTTATTTTATATGTAACTCCATTATAGATTCCCCACATTTCTGCATCATATGATTTCTGTTCTGTAAATATATTTTGATGATAATTTTTATAAAAATCCTCTATAGTAGGAAATATTTCTTTTTTACAATCATTACTTAACAAGTTATATGCTTCTTCAACTTGATTATTATTACAATATTCTATAAATTTTTCAATAAGATTTATATTTTCTTCTGCACTTTTCTTGGATATTTTTGTATTAGAAATAATAGATTGAGAAGGTGCATAAGAAACATTGTTTTTCGTATTTTCAGTAGTATTTAAATCTTTATAATTTTCTTCTTTTTCTTTTTTAATATTATAATTTGCTAAATGTATTAAAGTTAATATAAACACTATAATCCCAATAACACTCCATATCTTCTTTTTATTATCTCTATAAAATAACCTTAACCTTCTCATCTATCTATCCCTCACTACCAATTCCTCATTTGTCTAATTACTCTATTAATATCTTGAATTTTATCTGAACTTACACCATTTTCAGAAAGTCTCTTACTATAATCTTGTAAGTCTTTTTCTGTTTTTGCTGCAGAAGCAATTTTGGCATAAGCAATTCTTTCATTAGAATCACGGTTTCCTAGTCCTTCTAATTTCATTGCTTTGATAATCATATTATCATCTGTAATACCATAAGCCCTATATTTTAATGCTTCCTCCATTGCTACTTTTCGGTCATCTTCAAAAGCTAATTTATATTTTTCTCTTGCTTCTCTATCTCTTAAAAATCTCTCATCCCTTTTATAATTTTTTAGGTCAGTTGCATCATTTCCATATACCTCATCTATATAGTCATTTTCTAATTTTCTTGCTATATTTGGTATACTAGTTACTCCATTAATACTTGTATCTACTAATGCTCCACCTGTTGCATAACCAACAGCACCTGCTGTTCCAGCATATTTCCCTACATTTGAAATGTCTCCTGTTGATATTCCTGCAATAGCTCCCATTGCTCCTAATGCTATACCTCCATATGCCTTTCCTACTACTCCTAATCCTTTCTTAGCTAATCTTCCTCCAGATTTCCTCATATATCTTCCAGTCATTTTTCCAATACCCTTTATTTTTTGTCCTGTTGTACGTTTTGGTTTTTGTCTAATCCATTTTTGTCCTTCACCATCTTGTCTTATTCCTGCTCGTTTTCCACCATTGAAATAATTTGCAATCTCTTCATCACTTAATCCTTGTTTTTTTAATTGTTCTATTATTTGTTGTTTTGAATCTGGATTACTTTTTGATTTCTTTTGTATTTCTCCAGGATTATTGTTTTGCTTTTTAGATTCCTTTTCTTGTTGCTTTGGATTCATTCCCGGAAGTTCGCTTGTTCTTGGTGCTTTTTCTTCTTCTTCTTCTAAATCTTTACCTGCACCAATGCCACCAAATGTACGAGATATTAAATTATCTCCATTTAGCTCTGATGTTCTAATATCTTCATCTTCTTCTGTATTTTCTTTCTTATTTGAACCTATATCTTTTAATTTTCCTATTTTATTAATGGCTGCCATTGTCATAGCACCGCCAACAGCTCCACCCATAATTGTTCCAGTAGTTGATGCTTTTTCAAATCCAAAGAAACTACGTAATAGCTTTTCAGCTGGTAATAAAAATCCAATAGCTACAATTGCATATAACATATTATTCTCTGCTAATTGCATTGCTGAACCAACTAATACTGTATAAATTAACAAATGGAATGGTTGTAATAATAAGTTAAATATATATTCTTTTAACCACATGTTGAAAGCTTGTGCTTGTCCATCACCTAATTTATCTATTGGATAAGTTAAAGCTACTAATGGTGCAATAAGAGTTAAAAATGCCATATATACTACCCTTTTTAGATATATTATCAAAAACATTATTGTATAAACAGTTAATACACCATATATAATAACATAACCTGCTTTTTCCCAAGTTTGAATCTCATTTCCATTTTCATCTCTACTTTCTAATTGTGTTTGAATTCTAGCCCATCCCATCAAATTTGTTGGAAAAATTAAAGTTCCATTTTCATCCATTGTGTTACTTAACATTTGCTTTGCATTTTCATCTTTTACTCTAGATAAATCAAAATCTGGAATTTGGTACACAACTCCTCTGTAGTTTTGTGATTTTAGCATCTCTGTTATATATCCTGTAATATTTAATGCAAAAGCCATAATATAATGCATAAATACTACTATAATGACTGCTATAAACCAATCTTTTATATTTTCTTTATATTTAGCTTTTTCTGTTGAAGTACTACTAATAACAATTCTAATACCTATATATAGTAATACCACCATTAACCCCACAAGAACTAAGTTTCTAATAGCTACATACCATTTTGAAATTATAGGTGCTAGTTCTCTTGCTGAATTTATTGTAATTTGATTATTTTCTCCATCTGTTATTGGATTTCCGTCTGAATCAATTAATCCTTCATCATCATATGTAGTTGGATTAATAAAATTAATATGTAAAGCTGGTAGTTGGTCTGAAAAGATTTCTTGTGGCGAAATTTCATATAATGGCAAAAAATAATCGTCTGGTACAGTTGAATTTGCCGATGCTGCCACTACAAAACCTCCTATTGCTCCAGCTACAGCAGAATAACCAATAGCAGACCATCCAACAGGTCCTGATACTAGTCCTATTATTATTGCTGCTCCTGCTCCTATTCCTCCTCCTGTAAAGAAAGATCCTAATAAAGAAATTTCATCTGATGTTACATGTATTGAACTTGCTCCCATTCCTAGTAAATATTTTTGACAAATTGCTATTACTCCTTCACATAAAGAAGTAATTAAATTTAATATTGGAGTTAGTAATACACCACCTGGAATTTTTTCGTCTTGCTCTATTATTGTAGTAGCTGCAAAAACTGGCATATAAGGATACATAAAATTAAATATTGTTAAAAATATTAATATAACAATTATCTTTTGCACAATTCCTTTTTTAGTAAAATTATTAATCATTTTTATACTCCTTGTCTATTTCTATTCATAGAAACCATTTTGTTTAGATTTGTTTCTACAAATTCAAATTCTTTTTTGGTAGGTGTTATTTGTAATATAGCTGATTCTGAACCAACTTTTAATAACCCCTCTCCTTTGAAACAAGTAACTAAAAATCCTGCTTCTCCTTCACTTAACTTAAATACTTCTTTTAAATATTGTATTTCAGATTTATCTTGTGCTAAAAATAATTTTGTATCAGATGATGTTAATACTGCCTGTGCTTCTGGCTTTTCATAAAAATCTTGGAATCTTTGTGAAACAACAGCTAGAGAAACATTTCTTTTTCTTGCACGTCTTGCCATTGTATTTAAGAAATCAACTGCTTCTGGATATGGTAATAGCATCCATGCTTCATCAACAATAACTCTCTTTTGAATTGCTTTTTTTCTATCTTCACTATTTTTCTTTACAAACTTTTCCCATATCCAAGAAAGTAAAATTTGTTGTGCTAATGGTCTAGCAAATCTTTCTTCTAATTGAGAAATATCCAAATTTATAAAAGGTGCTCCTTCTAATAATTCAAATGTAGATTGTCCATCAAAATATGCCATTTGTCCATCATATTCTCTTATATATTGTTTCATAACTTTTAATAAATAACTATAATGAAAACTATAATCTTGATTAGTATTTTCATTTGCTTTTTTTTCAATTCTTTTATACCAACTTCCTATTGTTGGCATTTTTTTCTTTTGTTTATATAAATCATTTTGTCCTTCATATTTTATATTTTGTCCATATAAACTGTTTGGATTTGAATTAATTCCTATTGTTGCATATTCTTCTGCTACAGCCTCTGCTATAATTTGTTTTGTAAGCTCATTTACTTCTGTACTTCTTGTACTTCCTCTCGCCATGGTAAGTAGTGCTTGTGTAACATCCTCTACTTTATTTTCTACATTAATAACTAATCTTTCTCTTCCTGTTATTTCATCTCTAATTGTTTCTGTTTCTACATCAAATAAATTAATAATTGTTTTAGAGTTTGGACTTAAAACAACATTAATTCCCCCTAAGCTTTCTGCTACAATTGAATACTCCCCTTCAGCATCTAGAGCTAAGCTCTCAATTCCCATTAATACAGATGACCTAGAAATTAATGTTTTCATTGTAACAGATTTACCAGCTCCTGACTTAGCAAATATAACCATATTATAATTAGTTAATGATGAATGAAAATTATCAAATAATATTGGTGTTCCTGTTTGTTTGTTAAATCCTAATGGTACTCCTGTTGAATGCCCTATTTCAGATGTTGTAAATGGAAATGTTGTTGCCATTGATTTTCTATCAAAAGTATGTTCCTTACCTATTTTATTGTTCATTAATGGTAAATTACTTTTAAAAGCTTTTTCCTGCATTGCCCATGCACTTTTTATATCAACTAAAGATTTAGACATTTCTGTAGCTAATAATTTTGTCAATCTTTCCATTTCTTCTAAGTTATATGTAAATAATGTTGTAATAATAGATGCTTCAAATAATTTATTATATCCAGCAGCTATTTCATCTCTTAAAGACTCAGCCTCAAATCTTTTTTGTGTTAAGTTACTTTCTCTGTTTATGTTTCCTTTATCTTGTGCAACGATTCTTTCTGTTTCCAGTTCATTTATAATTCTATTTAATTCATTTTGCGACCTAGACTCAGGAACTGGATTTATATATATGGAAGTATTTGTATCTCCAAACAAATACATGTCTCTAAATAATTCTGGGAATGTACACATCCTAGGAAGAGTTGATACAAAAAAACTTCTGCTATATCTTTTTAAACTTGATATAATTTCTAATCTGTCTGGGTTTGATGCATCTATTCCTGAAGGTGCAATTAATTCTTTTATTGTTGTTCTTTTAAACAAATTTTCATACATATTATCTGTATTTCTATTTTGTTGTTCTAGTTTGCTTTCTTGCTTTCTTTTTTTCATTTGCATTTTCCTCCTCTTCCATAATACTATTTACAAGTTCAGAACCTAAATACTGACTATTCTCTTCTAAAATAATTCTTGCCATTTCATCTGCTAATTCTTCAATTGATGCTTCCTTTTTTTCTAGTCTTTCTCTATTTTTTGTCATTATTTTTTGTGTAACTTTATTTATTGCTTTTTCTTCAATTATATTATCAAGTTCTTGTATTCGTTTTTCTAGTACATCTGGAGCTGTGCTATATAAACTATCATAATCTGCTCTTATTGCCTTTTTCAAATCAAATGTTTCTGCTTCATCTCTATTATATGCAACATATAATAGTTCTGTAAGGTCAATAGAATTCAATATTTTAGCTGTAATACCACATGCTGAAATAGACCTAATTATAGATTGTGCCCTATTATATAATTCTGAAAAGGCTATAGATAATAATTCTTTATTATCATAATTTTCTGATTTTTCTATTTCTGAAGTATAGTATGATATTATAATATAATATTTTTTGCTTAATATATTTTTGTTTAAACTCATTTTCTCTGTATTATAAATAATATCTTTTCCATATTCATATAAATTGTTTTGTTTTGTTAGTTCAAAAAAAGCTTTTTCTAACTCTTGTTTTGAATAAGTATTTGAATCTTGCATTTCTTTATATCTTTGTTTCATTTTAAATAATTTTACTTCTATATCATTTAATTTTTTTTCATATGTATTAATACTTTGTTCTAAATTAATAGTTCTAGTTTGCACATAAATTTGTATTGGATGTCTTAATGTATTTAAAAATTGAACAAAACCTTCTTCTACACTATTTTTTTCAATTCTAGACATTAAGTCATAATTAATACCTTGACATTCCACAACCATTACACATTTTTTTCCATTTTTTTGAATAATCATATTATCTTCGATTTTATCAAATTCCATAAAATCTAAAACAGATTTTTTGTACATGTCTGTTTGTGAAGAATTACTTTTTTTAGAGCTTTTTGCCATATCTATATTTTCTATTTTTTCTTTTTGTTTATCTTTGCTTTTTAAAATCAGATATACTGCTGTTAATATAAATAATATAAATATAGCTCCTACTAGTAATATAATTAACATTTGTATAGTTTGATTTGTATTACTCATCTTTTGTATCCCCCTTTGTATATACATAATATTTTGATTTATCCATCTTAAATTGAATTAATCTTTTTATTACTTCATCTATATTTTCTCCTCCAGTTTCTCTTGTGATAGCAAATTTTGATATTTTTGGCATTTTTAATGTTGCTACTATAAAACCAATTAGTGCAAAAAGCAATATAAAAATAATACCTACAAATTTTAAATTTAATATATTAAAAATAATATAAAATAATCCACCAACTAATCCTCCTCCCCCTGTGTATATTAATGCTTTTGTTGAAAAGATATATAAAATTCTTCCTTCTCCTTTTACATTTCTTGGAATATTATAAGTTCCCATACATTTACCTCACTTAAATATATAATTATACTTATATATAATTATAACAAAAAAAGTAGAAATATGTAACTATTTCTACTAATTTTTTTAAATTGTAATATATTGTAATATATTTGTAATAAAAAGAAAGAATCTTTCATTTATTTTTTTTAAATAAAATTCAAATTCTTTCTCTATTTATTACCCTGCAGTTGTACCTATATTTGTTAAGAAACTATATAACATTCCTGCTATTGAAGATGCTGCAAATACTAACCCTGCACCAATAATATATGGCATCATTGTCTTTTTGTATTCTGCCTTTTCTTCTGCACTTCCCATCATATATTTTATACCTAATACTATTAAGACAATAACTGATGCTATAACACCTATTATTGTTAAAATTGTTATGATTTGATTTCCCATCTTTTCTATTGTATCTGTTCCTCCTACGTCTGCTCCTGTCATTGTTGATGGAGAATTCACTCCTGTAACAGTTGCAAATACTGTTGTTCCAACTGATATCAAAATCATAATAATCATTAATATTGAAATCATTTTAGTTAGTTTTTTCATTTTTTACTTCCTCCTATCTCTATAATTATTACTCTATATTAAAATTCTTATTAAAATAAGAAATGTTAATAACTCACTTATTATTGTAACATATTTATGTTAAAAAAGCAAATTACATTTTAGTCACAATATTATAAATAATAGTTGTAATAACATTTGCCATAAATACAAAAGCACATCCTATAATATATGGCATTAAGGATTTTTTATATCCTGCTTTTTCCTCTACACTTCCTATCATATATTTTAATCCAAGAACAATTAATACAATTACTGATAAAACTGATCCTACAGTTGTAAATATTGTTATTGCCTTATTCCCTATCTCTTTGGCTTTAGGGTTAGATAATGGTGTTCCAGGTAAATCACTTACAGATGTAGCTTGTACATCAATTTGAATTATACTTAATATTACAAAAAATATCAATACTATAAATATAATTTTTTTAAATTTATTCATTTAAAAATACATTCCTTTCTAAATCTTCTAGTATGGCACACTTTTAAAATTCTTTGGCAAGTGCCTCAATTATTGATAATACAGTAGTTGTCCCAAATAATAATACTGTTCCTACAATATAAGGCCACATTGTCTGTTTATATTCAGCTTTTTCCTCTACACTTCCTACCATATATTTAATACCTAATGTAATTAATGCTAATATAGAAGCTACCATTCCTACAAATTTTAACGCACCTATAATTATATTTCCTTTATTAATAATATCATCTGCATTTGATAATTCTCCTGGATTAAAGTCATCTGGATTTATCCATGAACCATGCGAAAATGCTGGTGACTCTTGTACTATGCCAGTATCTCCACCTCCTGATGTTCCACTATTTCCTCCTGTTTCTTGTTTTTGTTCTTCATTTAGTTCTATTCTTCTTTCATATAATTTTGCTATTATTGTTTGTACTTGTTGTTTTTTTGCCTGCATTGCTGCCGCTGATGGACTAACTCCCAAACTTCTATCATAATCTTCTAATCTTTCTATCCATTCCTCTACTTCCTTTTTATTTAATGTTTTTATTATATTAGGATTTTTCGTGTATTTTTCAATCATTTTTTCTGCTGTAGTTGCTCCTAATACTATACATGAATTGCTAAAACATATAAGTATTATTAAAAAAATAATACTTATGCTAAAAATTCTTTTTATAACTTTTTCTTTTTTCATTCTTACACCTCTTTATTATAAGTTCTATAAGATTACTTAATTAAACATCTCCATAAAATTAATTACTATTTTCCAAATTCCAAAAGCACCAAATATAATTAAACACCCAATACAATATGGTAGAAGTAATTCTTTTACTTTGGCTTGTCCTTCAACAGAAGATGTTATAAATTTAATTCCTAAAACTACTCCACATCCTACGGCAATAACCATTCCACAAGCAAAAAATATATTATATATATACCCCATATTTAATATAAAAACTGGTTCATTAAATGTTCCTGTTGTATCCGCTTTTTGAATCCAATCTGAAGCACCTTTCATAGTCTCATCTATTGTTTTCGGACTTACATCATCCTTGACTATAGGTCTGCTTGTTCCACCATGCTCTCCTGAACTTTCTATTTGTTGTTGGTTTAACTGTCTCTTTCTCGTTTCTAACTTCGTCAATATTTGTCCTATTTGAGATAAATAAGAATCTCTAATTTGTCCGTTATTTTTTTGTTCTATTAATCTTTTTTCCCTTTCTAATATTTCTATCCATTTTTCTACTTCTGCTTTATCCATTTTTTTGATTATATCTGGGTTATTTTTATATTCTTTATATATTTTTAATCCTTGTTCTGTAAAAAAATCTTCTGGTCCTCCTACTGCTATACATACATTATTAAAACAAAAACATACTAGTATTACTAATAATATTAGACATATTTTTCCTATATATTTTACCATATCTATCCCTCCTTTGTAACTTGTATTTAGCTATTTTAAAGTTATCAATATATTACATATAAAATTATTTGTATTCAATTTATTAAAACTGTGTTTTATATATTTTTTATATTCTCTTTTATTATATAAATATCTTCACTATTTTTCTTTTTTATATTTTATGTTACAAAAAATCACTTATAATTACATTATATATTAAATTATGTGACATTTCAACTATTATCTCCAATCTTTCAGGATAAACTTAATTTTTAATGGTTCAAAAGAACAAAAGAGGCATGATTAAAATTCTTTAACATTTTATATTACTTTTCATGTCTTGTCTTTTTTCGCCCATAGAAAACTTTCTTTTGAAAATAAAATTTTATTTATTTTCACTTTGCGTTGCGAAACTGAAAAGTTTCATGGATTTTCCTATAATATAAAAAAAAATAATATAAAGCAATTAAAACTTTATACTATTTCTTGGCGGAGATGAGAGGGTTCGAACCTCCGCGCCCCTTTCGGGACCTAACTGTTTAGCAAACAGTCCCCTTCACCACTTGGGTACATCTCCATATAAAATTATTTATAAATAATAATCTATATCAAAATAGTAATCTAAAGATGTATTCGATTTTATAAAATTTTACTATTTTGACAATAAAAGTTAGATATCTTTATTGTATCTAACTCTTATATGTTTTTGGCGGAGAGGGTGGGATTCGAACCCACGGTACGCTATAAACGCACGCCAATTTTCAAGACTGGTGCCATAAACCAACTCGACCACCTCTCCATATTTTAGACAAATATCTAACAACAATATTTATATTAGCATTTTTAAAGATATTTGTCAATAGTAAATTTTATTTATTTTTTTATTATAAATGGCAATAATAAATTTCCGGTTTATTATGCACATATTTCACTTAA
>CANAUI010000008.1 GCA_947364715.1 uncultured Clostridium sp. | reverse complement strand
TTTTAAGTTATCAATCGGAAGGAAATCCGATTTACACAACTTTTACGATAGTCTCGAAAAAGGTAACCTTAGTATAGTTATTTAACTAACTTGGGTTACTTTTGATGTTTTTAGAGCTGAGCAGTAACTATTTTTCTCCTACTACTATCTTAAATCTAGTTAGAAATTGTTGCAAATCAAATTTTAAATCCATATCATTTTCATAAAAATATTTCTTTATTTTTTGCTTATCATTATCACTTTTCCTTTTTTTAGAAATTATATCTAATATCTCTTTAGAGTTGCATTTTTTTAAGTATGCTATATAATCTATCAAATATTCTTTATTTTTTGTTTCAATAATTTCTGTTAAATCATCCAAAGTTATTTTCATTTCACTATCAACTAAATTTGGAAAATACATGTATAATATATACTCTATATTTGCATTAGGATTTTCAGCAAAAGTCTTCATCATCTGTAAAATTGGTTTATATATTTTTGACAAACTAAATTTTTCTTGACCTTCATGATACTTACATTGTATAGCAACTGTATTATTTTCTCGTTCAATATCAATATCTTCTATTATTCCTTCTACAGTTATCTCATCATCTTCTGATGCCTTTAAAATTTCTTGTAATGTAATATTAAATTGATATAAAAAACCTTGTATTGTTGAATCTGCTGCTCTTGACATAGTTACTCCTTCATATATTATTATAATTTGCTATTTATTTCATCTATCCAACTTTCATCATCACTTTCAAAATTTTCAATAAATTTCAATATATTAGTACTAGATGTTACATTGTCATCTGTTGATAACTTAGCTACATTTTCTTTCATTTTTTCATAATTACTTCTTTTAATTTTGCTAAATAATTCTTTTCTTTGCTCATCTGTAGCTTTATAATTATCGATACCAACATATTCTTTTATATATTTACTATTTATTGTCTTACTTTGACTCGTTAATTTTATTTCAGCAAAGTGTGAAAGTATAATTTGCATTGTACATGGATTTCCAAATATTACTATATCATCTGCTACATCTTCCCCATGAAAGTCATTTATCTTTTGTTTAATTTCTTTATATTTTTCTGATGGTCCTTTATCTGTATCACAGAATATTAAAACCAAAGAATATGAATCTGATTGATATTTTTCTTGATACCTTGCTATTATTGTGTTTATTGATTTTGCATTTACTGTGATAAAATCATATTTGTTGGAAAATATGGCTTTACTTTTTAAAGTCTCAATATAATCTAATTCTTCATATCCTTCACATATAATACATATCTTTTTTCCTTTATATTTCCTCATTATCCACCTCCAATAAGGTAGATATTAAGTCTGGTTCAGGTATTGCTCCAAATTCACCTTTAATATATTTTTCTTGTATATTTGATGTATCTCTTACTCCATTTTCTGCATAACTAAATTCTTTTAATGAATATAAGTCTGTTCCATTTTTATCTTTATCTGTAAACCATATTTGCTCTTTTCTAAACATTCTCTTGCAATCTAATAAACTTATATCATGAAGTGTAGCTATTAATTGTGCATTTTTATTTATTTCATTATTAAACATACTAATTATTGCTCTTGTAATTTTAAAATGCAAACTACTATCTAACTCATCAATTACTAATGTTTTTCCTTGTTCTATTGCTTCTATTACATAACTTGCAAGAGCTGCAAATTTTCTTGTTCCTAATGAATCAAATATAATACTTGGTACTGCTTGCCCTTTATAAACTGATACAATTTTTATTTGATCCATAAAGTTTTGGTTTTTCAAGATTTTTTCATCTACAACTTTTCCATCTATCTCCACATTCAAGTCTTCAATATACATATAATCTTCCAAATATAAATCGGCATTTTTAATAAACTCAACAACTTTTTTTGTTTCATCATCTTTATTTTTTAACATTTGTATTGTTTTTGAGTTTGGTATTTTGTTCATATCTACTATTTCAATACTATTTGCTATACCTGTTAATATGTTTTTTATTTTCTCTAGTATTGAAAATTTTTCAATTTGTACTGTATAAATTAGAATATTGTTATTAGAAGCTATATTTAATACTTTTTCTAATTCTTCATCTTGTGGACATTCATATTTTTCATTTATTGCATCTTTTAAAAATATTAGTTCTTCTTTTTCATTATTATATTGATCTTTAACTATCTCACACATTTTTTCGTATATATACATCATTTTTTTATCATCAAATTTATATTCATATAAATACTCTTTGTTATCATATATAAATGAAATTGCTTCTTCGCAAATATTACTGTCTGTAAATATATTTGAATCCATGTGTATTTCCTTATTTAGTAAAGTTCCTTTTATAGCTTTAATGCAGTTTATTAAAGTAGTTTTTCCTGTATTGTTTGGACCATAAATAACTGCGGATTTTAATATATTTAGGTTATCATTTATATTGGTTACATTTGATGAAAACTTTTTTGTTCTCATATCTGCTTTTAAACTAATTTCTATAGTATTATTAAAAGCAAAGCAATTATTAAATTTTAAACTTGTTATCATAATAAAACCTCCAATTTGTTATTAGTATATCATATTTTTTATTTTTTATGCAATAATAATGCATAAAAAATATTATTTATTATATAATATGCCCATTTTTAATTAAAATACACTTATATATAAAAAAATTGCCGTTTTAATTCGTAAATTTCATTCGACTTACAAATTTAAACGGCAAATATTAAAAATTCAAACTCTTAAAGTTCTTTTTATATAAGTATTTCTGGTATTTACTTGCCGGAAATCTTCGTAAATGACAAATGATTTACGAAAGTTTCCGACATATTTAATTTCCATATTACGAAAATTAGTAATTTCTCGTAACATAAATATCTATATTACGATTTTTTCATATTTTTCGTAATATAACTTTTATAAGTAACTTACTATATCTTCAAATGTATCATATCCACTTTCACTATTGATATGTCCTGCATTTGGTATTAAGATTAGTTCTGTAGCAATCGTATCCGTAAATTCTTTTTCTACTTCATATTTTACATATGGGTCATTATCTGAATAGAAACAAATAATTTCATCTGCATATTGTTTTACATCTTCTAAGTTATCAAAATACATTGTTCTATTTACTGTATCGTATTCTTCATTTATTCCTAAATAGTTGTTAAATCCACATACAAATATTAATTTTTTCACTTTTAATTTATTCTCTACCAAAAATTTGCAAACAAATACTGGTGCAATACTATGTGCTATTATAGTTGTATTTTCATTGATTAATCCTAAATCTAAATAGTATTTAAACAATTTACTCCAATTTTCATAATTTTGATAACCAACTCCTATTGGAAATTGTGGCACATATACTTGTTTTCCATCTGATGATATAAAATCTTGTAACCAACTAAACCAATTTCCAAATGGACTTCCAAAACTTCCATGTATTATAAAATAATTTCCTTGCATTTTCATACTCCTTTTCTAATATTATAAATCTTCTTCCTCAATTAGAGAAATTATATCTATTACTGGTTCTTCATAAGGATGAACTTCTCTTAATCTTTTTAATACTCTTTTCACTATATTAATATCGTATCTTGCTTTTATATAAAATTTAATAGAATTTTATATAAAAATATATCAAATCATCTAATTTACAAATATTGTAAGAGAATTTCCCCCTATATTTTTGTTTAATGTTCTTGTAATTCTGTATATACTTGATATATTGGTTTACTTGCCATAATATCTCATTTCCTATTTTATAATTTTTTCTCTTATTAATGAAATTATTTTTTCTTCATCATAAGACTTACCACCTGTTTCAAATCTTAACATATCTATTCCATTCTTTTTAGCTATATTGTCCTTTATCTTATCTTTTTCTAATTGTTTTGGATTATTTTTATGATATTCAAAACCATCAACTTCTATAAATAATTTGGGTTTATTATCCATTTTGTCATATATAACAAAATCCACTCTTGCACCATTATTTACATATACTTTTTCTTCATCATTTAAATTGTCTAAATTTTTAAAAATATTTCTAATAACTATTTCTCTTTCATATTTATAATCTTTATAGTATTCCTTTTTTAATTCATTATTTAAAATAGTGTCCATTATATTTTCACTTTTGAATCTTGACCTATTAAGCAAATTTCTATTTAACTTTTCTAGTTTTTTTGAATATTCTTTATATAATAAATCAAATACTGAAACTAGTTGACTATCAACAATTTCTGAATCTAATTCATTATATTTAATATATTTTAATAATGCCTTTATATCGTTTCCTTCTTCATTAAATAATCTTTTATCTGTTACTATAACAAATTGTTCAATTGCTCTTGAAACTGCAACATTTATCATACAAGAATCATCTACAAAATCAATTCCTCTTTTTCCCAAATTACTACTATCCAATACAGTAGAAAGTATAATCAGTTTTTTCTCTCTTCCTTGAAACTTATGAATTGTATCACTTTCTATATCTTCTTTTGTAGCTTTTTGTATATTATTTGCTTGCATTCTATAAGGTGTTGTAATTCCTATTTCTTCATTATTGTACTGATTTGTTCTATCATCTTGTAAAACCTCATATTTTATAACTTCCAGTTCTCGTTCATTAAATGTACATTTCTTTTTTCCTCTTGTAATCTTTCTCATATGATTTCCTTCGACTGTATAATACAATATCAAAGGTTTCTTTACCTTTTGATGTTCTTTTGTAGAAAATGCTATTAATTCATTATTATAATATCTTTTATTACAAAATTCTATAATTTTAGGATGACATCTATAATGCTCTTTTAATGTTTCTCTTGGTATTTTATTACCATATGTTCGTAATATTGCTGATAAAATGCTATTTTCAAAATAATCATGACATATATCAACTTCTAAATTAGATATTTTTTCTTTTATAGTTTTATCCACTATTTGTGGTAATTGCTTTTCATCACCTACTATTATTGCATTTTTCGCACAAGATAATGCAAGTGCCCCCGCCAATAAGTCTACTTGTGAAGATTCATCTATAATTACATAATCAAACATAAAGTTATTTGGTATACAATTTCTTAAAGAATATGTTGTACTTAATACAACTGGAAATGCCTGTAAAAAATCATCTATATTTTCTTTGTAATTTTGTAAATTAAACTCATTATTTTTTCCATAGTATTTCATATATAGTCTATTTTTAAAAATCTTTTCTGAAATGTTTTTATGCTCTTTTTGTAATTGTTCAAATTTATGTACTTCCAATTGATTTTTTATTTCTTTATATTCTTTTTCAAGTTTTTCTATTTTTATTTTATAAAACTCTCTTTGCAAAGTTAAAATAAACTCAATCAGATGCTCGTCCAATTGTTTTAAATTGATAATTCCATATTTAAATAGTAATTTAATTTTATATAACCATTTTACTTTTATTTTTCCTTCATATAGTAATTGACTATCTAATAGAAATTCTAAAATTCTGTCATCTGTTTTATGATAAAAAGACAATTTTTGTATTTCTTCTATGTTCTGTTTTTTATAATACTCTTCAAAATATTTTTGTTCTAACTTAAATTCGTCTATTTGCTTTTCTAATTTTGCTTTTTCGTTGTTTTTCTCTAATAAGTAATCTAAACTATTGTTTAATTCTTGTATACGATTTAGTAGTTGACTCTCATCTTCTTTTAAATTAAAGTTTTTAACATCTGGTTGTGGAACATTTTCAAAAAATTTCTCTCTTTTGCTTTTTCTTCCTAAATCTGCAACTATAAAATCATATCCAGCTTTTTTTAATTTATCTTTTACATTTTTTACAGCTTCATTATTATTAGAAACAACTGCTACTGTTTTATTTTGCATAATAGTCAAATTAGCTATTATATTCAATATTGTTTGTGTTTTTCCTGTTCCTGGTGGACCTTGTATAATTGATATATTACTTTTAAATACATTTTCCATCGCTTCTTTTTGGCTTAAATTAAATCTAAATGGATAAATTATATTATAATTTTCTTCTGTTGATTCCATTAAGTCAATTTTATTAATATAATAATTTAAAATACTCTCTTGATTTATATAATTTAATTTTTCATATTCTTTTTTTAAGAAACTTTCTTGTTTTTCTTCATATTCTTTTTCTTCTTCCTCTTTACCACTTTTTACATAGTTTGATATCTCTTTAAAATATTCAATTATATTTTTATTCAAATTTTCTATCGAATTAGATTTAAACGATAAATCATTATATCTAAATACTTCTGTTTCTCCGCTTCTATATATAATCTTCACAAACTCTTCAAACCTAATTGCTTTTTTAATATTAAATATGATTTGATTTTTATAATATACATCTCTTTCTTTTAAGTCTATTACTATTGGTTTTTCTTTTATTATCACATTTATCTCATTATAAGTATATTCTTGTTCGTTTTTATAAAATTTTATTTTTATCTTACCATTATTACATTTTGAAAAATATTGTGTATCTTTTGTTTTATCTTCTCCTTTAAGTATTACTAATATCTTTTCTTCATCCATTACTTTTTTCCTTTACTACTTTTATGGAGTTATTTTACCATATCTTTCCAAAAAAATAAAGCAATCTATACATTTCCATATAGATTACTTTATTTAATTACCAATCTAACAACTGTATATACTTAGTCATGACTTTGATTTCCATGACCTCCTTCATAAGGTCTTTTAAAAGCAAAACCTACTGGTATTGGTCCTCCAAAAATATATCTTTGGCTATTCCAACTTTGCATACATCTTTTTGTGGTCCATAAGATATTACTGTTGCTAGACCCTCTAAATTCCCTTACCTTTAATGTTCCATTTGTGTTATATGGCATTGGGTCTGCTTCATTTCTATAATAAGTTTCCATTCTATCTGTATCATTATTAAATACTAATATTTTTGCCATAAAAATAATCCTCCCTTTATAGCTTTTTATTACTATATATATGAGAGAATTATTTTTTTGGTTACTCTTATATATTACATATACACTTCTATATTATACACTTTATTGTTTCCATCTAACTTTATTTTGTTTTCCACTTCTTCTCCATTTACTAAAACCTTTTGTACTCCAGTATTTTTTTGATTTTTATTTATAACTTTTATATTATAAATACTATCTTTCCACTTATATCTCATCAAATATTCTTTCCAATCTTTTGGAATACATGGTTTTATTATCAAATATCCTTTTTCGATTTTTAAACCTAATATATATTCTATTCCTGCTGTATAATACCAGCTACTTGAACCAGTATACCAAGTCCAGCCTCCTCTTCCAGCTAAATTACCTGCTCCATAAATATCTGCTGAAATTACATAAGGCTCAACTTTATACTTACTACTTGCGTCTTTTGTTCTTGCATGTTCAATTGGATTTATCATTCTATAAAATTCTAGTGCTTTATCACCAAACCCTAATAATGCTTCTGCAATAATTGCCCAACAGCTTGCATGTGTATATTGTCCTCCATTTTCTCTAACACCTGGTAAATATGCTTTAATATATCCTGGCTCTAAATGTCCTTTTTCAAATGGTGGGTCTAATAATTTAATAATTCCATTATATTTATCAATTAAATGATTTTCTAAACTTTCCATTGAAATATATTTTTTATCATTATCTCCTGCTTTTGAAATAATGCTCCAACTTTGTGCAATACTATCAATTCTACATTCATCATTTTCCATACTACCTAATACATTTCCATCATCCATAAAAGCTCTTTTATACCATCTGCCATCCCAACCATTTGTATTTAATGCTTTTTTTAATTGGACCTTTATTTCTTTATATCTTTCAATTCTGCCTTCAACTTGTTTAACTTCACTAGTTTGCTCTTCTACTGTTAAACTATCTTTTTCACTTATTATTTCTTTATTTTTTTCTTCTAATTCATTTATTTTATTTATAATATTAGATACCTGATTATCTTTATTTAAGTTATAATTTTCTTTTAATCTTTGTTCTTCTTCCATTATTTCACATATAGGAATAAATTCATCTAAAATTTTATATAAGAAAAATCCCAACCATACACTTTCTCCTCTTCCTTTATTTCCTACTGTACTAAATCCATCATTCCAATCTCCACTACCAATTTTAGGTAATCCATTTTCTCCAAAATTGAAACTTCTTTCTATTGCTCTAATACAGTGTAAATAAATACTTTCTGATATTTCACTTTTATCATATTGGTCATATTTTTCGTCTACACCTTCTTCTAATATTTCCCCTTTTAAATATGGTACTTCAATATTTAAAATACTATTATCTCCTGTAAAATGAATATATTGTAACACAAGATATGGTAACCATAATAAATCATCTGAAAATCTCGTTCTAATTCCTCTATTGTTTTCTTCATGCCACCAATGTTCTACATCTCCTTCTTCAAATTGATGTTTACTATGTTTAATAATTTGTTGTTTTAAAAATTCTGGTGAAATATATTTCAAACCAATTGTATCTTGTAATTGGTCTCTAAATCCAAAAGCACCCCCAGATTGATAATATCCACTTCTTCCTAAAAGTCTACTTTCTAATGTTTGATAAATACACCATCCATTTAATAAAATATTAGTTGATTCTAATGGAGTATATATTTGAAGCTTTCCTAATAGTTCTTTCCAATAACTTTTTACATGTTCTAATTCTTGTCTACAATTCTGCAATTTACTATATTTATATGACATATTTTTACAATCAATTATACTGTCTTCTGCTCCTAGTACAAAAGAAATCTCTTTATTTGAAAAACTTTCAATTTCTACTTCTATTTCTAGTACAATACAAGTATCTTTACCAATGGAATTACTATTATTTAATCTAAGTTTTTTTATTCCATCTGGATTAGATAATCCATTTTTTCCTAAGAAAAATTTTTTATCTCCTGTATAACTTTTTATTTTTTCACTAGATGACATATATAATTTGGTATTCTCTATTTCACTAGCAAATAGATTATTTGCTGTTATAATATTACTATTTCTATCAAATTTGATATTAATATTTCCAGATGTTTTAATTTCATCTTCTCCTATAACTGGTTTGATATAGTAATATAATTTTAGATGTTTTCTATTTGGTGTTTTATTACTTAAATTTAAAATACCTATTTTGCAACTATCTTCTCTTGGAACAAATATTTCTAATTCTTGTTCAATTCCTAAGTTTCTATGAATATACTTACAATAACCAAAACCATATATAATATTATAGTTTTTATTATCTGGCATTGGATTTAATCCTAAAGACCAAGCTTTTTTTGTATCCATATCTTTTATATAAATAATTTCTGATGGAATATCTAAGCTAGGATTATTATTCCAACTAGTTAATCGATTTAATCGGCTATTTTTATACCAACTATATCCTCCCATATTTTCTGTTACAATTGTTCCAAATTTTTCATTTGCCATAATATGTGACCACACAGTTGGTAAACGCTTTTGTTTATTTACACATATTAAATATTCTTTTCCATCTTCTGAAAAAGCTCCATATTCATTATAGTATTTTAAATTTTCTGGATTTTGTAAAATATCTATATCTTCTGGATTTTCTTCAATAAATTGATTTATATTTTCTTCTTCACTAATTTCTTTATAATCTTCTAAATATGATTCTTCTATTTCCTTTATATTATTTTCTAAATTTCCCTTTGAACAATCAATAGTAATAACAGATATAAATTCTAGAAAACTAATATCTTGTTTATCTATCTCTTCTTCATTTAATATAAATATACCTGCTTTTATATTTTTTAAATATCCCATATGTTGATTTAATATGGTAGAATCAATCTCTTCCCTTACATAATTTTCGTAACTATGGTTTTCTTCATCTATTATAACAATTTCTGTTTGTACATTTTTTGTCCTAAAATATTCATAAGCTTTTATAACTTCTTTTAGTCCTTGTATATCATTTGAATTTTTTATTTTTACTAAAATAATTGGTAAGTCTCCTGATATCCCATATTTCCATAAATCACTTTGCTTATAATTTTGCAAATGCTTAATTTTGGGCTTGTCTACACTTTTAATAGAATCATCAAATATTATATAAGATAACATCTTTTGATAAATTTCAATATCTTTCCCCTTCATGTTTAAATATCTTGTTTTTGCTTCTACTCGTGCTTTTGATAACTTAAATTCATTTTTCACATTTTCAAATGAAGTATATTTCTCTAAGTTTTGAATAACCTGTTCTTTTTCTTCCTCTACAGATAATATAAAATCGATTACAACTTTTTCCTGCTTTTTAATTTTAATAGTCCTTTTCATTGCTACAACTGGCTCTGTAACAAGTCCTATTTTTTTAGAAAATGGTAGTGAATCATTTACCATTTTAGGAATTTTTAGATTTCCTCTTTCCATAAATTTTTGTTCTTCTATTTCATATTCCAAATCTCCAATTTTATCTTCATTACTTACATGTAATGTAGTTGCCAAATAAAATTCTTTTTCTCCTTCTCCTCTTTTCTTTCTTTTAACAATTAGTGCTTCATTTTTTTCATTATATTCATAAACTAAAAATAACTTATTAAAAGCTGGATGTGCATAATATTGTTCCTTTATAGTCAAAATAGGCTCAAAATATCCTGTTAATTCTATAATTTCTTCTTCATTTCCTAAATTTTCTATTGTAATTCTTCTTAATTCTACTGGCTCATTTGATGCAACTGTTGTTTTTATAATTGTTTTTATATTTCCACTTGTTATCTCTTGTTCATTTTTATCTGGCATAAATCGCATTTGATATTGATTTCCATTTTTTATATTTTGTGAATAACTAGAGCTAATAATTTGTTTATTTTTTATACTTTTTATATTAAATATAATTCCTTGAATATAATCATCTGTACGTTTAAAATGATTGATATAAATATTTTTATATTTACTAACTCCTTCTCCTTTTTGATTCATTGCAACCATATAATTTTCGTTAGAAAGTACATTTCCTGTAATTAGTCTTTCATCTATTTTTGTATATGTTCGTACAATATAATCTTCATAATCTTTATATTTTAATTTTTCTACTTTTTCTTTATCTTCTTTTGTAATAATTGCTTTTTCTGGCATTGTTTC
Organism: uncultured Clostridium sp.; assembly: GCA_947364715.1. Lineage (GTDB taxonomy): Bacteria > Bacillota > Clostridia > TANB77 > CAG-508 > CAG-269. The sequence goes on along the minus strand of CANAUI010000008.1, from coordinate 30,094 downwards.
TTGAAGTAATATTGTAACTGCTTGTATTTCTGGATTTTTAGTAAATCTTTTTTGCAATATTAGTTGATTGATTAAATTATTAATAGACAATAAAATTAATCCTTGATGATGTGCCATATATGTTTTAACAACTTCTGCTTGGTTACCTTTTCTAACTCTTTCTGGCGTAAAATCTAAAGATTCATAAAATCCATATTTATTATACATACCATATTGTTCTAATATTTTTAAATTTTTAACTACATCTTTGGGAATATCTGTAATAGCTAACATACTTCCATAAGAAGATACTACCATTTCATCTGCTAATCCTCTTTTTAATCCTAACCATGGAATTCCAAAAGCTTTATATTGATAATTGGATTGTAAGTCTCTTAAATTAAATGCTGATTCTGATACACCAAATGGCAAATGCATTTCTTCTGCATATTTCATTTGACTCATTATCATAAATTTACAGGATTCATCTAATAAACTGCCTTTATATTTTGGAATATTTATATTTGGCATTAAATACTCAAATGCTGTTCCTGACCAAGAAATCAATCCTTTATATTTACCCAAAATAGTTAATGTTCTACTTAAATGATTCCAATGTTTTGATGGAATATCTTTTTTTGCAATTGCAACCAAACTTGCCTGTCTTGCTTCTGTTGCTAATAAATCATAATATGAATCTGTTAATTGATTTTCTTCAATATTATATCCTATTGAAAATATTTGATGTTCTTCACTATACAAATAACTAAAGTCTGTATTATTTATAATTCTTTTAATAATATCTAACATTTCTTGTATTTGATTTTGTAATTTTGCCTGTACATTATTTTCTAATATATTTTCTTTATTTTGTATACCTTTTTCAAAAAATAAATAATTATCATTTTGTAACATTTCTTGTATTTCTTCTAAAAATGCTTTTGCAACATATAAATATCCAACAAAATTCCCACTATCAACTGTGGATATATATCTTGGTTTTAATGGCTCTTTTGTTTTTGTATCATACCAATTATATAAATGTCCATTCCATTTTTGCAAGCTATCTACTGATATTACTACTTTATACAATAAATCAATTGTATCTATTAAAGTTTCATATTCTAAATCATAGCTTGAAATAATTGCTAAAATAGATAATCCTATATTAGTTGAAGATGTCCTTGTAACAATCTTTTCTTTTCTATCTTCTTGATAATTATCTGGTACTAAATAATTGTTTTTATCATTTATATAATGTTTAAAAAATTCCCATGTTTTTCTTCCTACTTCTAAAATATATTCTGTTTCTAATTTATCTAATTTTTTAATTACTTCTTGTCCTTTTTTCTCTTTACTAATATAACACATTATAAAAGGCATTGAAATCCACAAAACACCTAATATAATTTGTATGATTGTATCTCCCATTTGTTGGTTACTAAAAGTTATTCCTATTATTAGTCCACCTAAAATAAAATTAAACCACATTTGTTTTATATATGATATCATATCATTTTTAGCTTGTTTTTCTGCTTCTTCTGAAGTCATCCATTCTAATAATTTTCTGTGACTTATCAATTTTCTATATAATGTTTTTATAATCGCTATAAAAGAAACATAAGCTTTATATGGTAATACACCTATTGTTATTAATATTCTTAATCCAATTCCTTTATATCCTGATATTCTAGGAGAAAATTTCTTTTGTCTATGTTCTCCTTCTTTTTTTACTAACATTGTATTAAATATCTCTAATATATTTGATATAACAACTACTATAATATTTATGATAATAAATGGGTATGTTTGAAAGTTATATATTTTTCCTAGCATAATCACTAATATTAAAGAAAAAATAACCATAATTTCAATCAAACTTCTTCTTAGATTATCAAAAATTTTATATTTTGAAAGATTATTTAACGGATTTTTTATTTTTCCTATTTTGCTATTTACTTTACTTGTTAACCAATCAATAATCTGCCAATCTCCTCTTATCCATCTGGATAATCGATTCATAAAACTATTATATTTTGTAGGATATCCATCCATTAGCATAATATCTGTTGCTAGTCCACAACGTAAATAACACCCTTCTAATAAGTCATGACTTAATACTGTATTTTCTGGTATTGCATCTCTTAATACTTTCGAAAATACTTTTAAATCATATATTCCTTTTCCTGTAAAAATTCCTTCTCCAAAATTATCTTGGTATAAATCAGAAATCGCATTTGTATAAGAATCAATTCCTCCAGCTCCTGCAAATATTTGTGTAAATATAGTTTTGTAACAAATATCTAAGTTAATCCCAATTCTAGGTTGAATAATCGCATGTCCTTCTATTACTTTATTTTTTTCTTCATCAAGAACTGGTTTATTTAGAATATGTGCCATTGCTCCTACTAGCTCAAAACCAGAATTTAAAATTAAATCTGTGTCTGCATCTAAAGTAATTACATATTGTATTTTGGGAATACAATCTTTATATTCTTCTATAGTATTTACACGAAATAAATTTTCTTCATTTCTTAACAAATATTCATTAAATTGTGTAAGCATTCCTCTTTTTCTTTCCCAGCCTAAATAGCAAGACTCTTTTTCATTCCATTCTCTTTTTCTATATATAAAATGGAAAATTGGGAAATCATTTTCTTCTGAATATTTTTTGTTTAATTTTTCAGCTAATTTAATACCTGTTTCAATAACTTCATTATCAAATTTTTCTTCCTTAATACTACTTTCTGAACAATCACCTAATAACGTAAAATACAAATTTTTTGATTGATTTGCAATATAATATACTTCCAATTTATTCATTAGTTCTTTTACTTTTTCTTTATTTTTCAAGATGGTTGGAATTACTACCATACATGCATTTTCTTCATTAATTCCTTTTGAAAAATCTATTTTTGGGATTGGTTTTTGCTTTACAAATTTACTTAAAATATATTGTATTACTTGTGTTACAATTTCTGATGCTGGAATTAATAAAATAAAAATACTCAATATATAAATCATTAAATTTTTGATATATAGATTTAAAATACTACTAAATAAAACTGATACAACAATTGATAGCAAAATATTTGTTATAATATATAATTTTTGTTTTGTCTCTTCTTTTAATTTTTTTGGAGGTTTACATTGCAATTTCTGATAAACTTTTTCAATTCCTTTGTCAATGAGGTAATATCCAATATGTTCCTTTTTCCCATTACCTTTGTTATTTTGTGCTAATTGTAGAATCTTTTTAGCTATATAAATTTCTGATATTTTAGTTTTTTTCGATATTTCTTTAATCTTATTTCTATAACATTCTTTTGTATTATTATCCATTTTAAAATATACTTCTGCTGGGTCTTGTTTTAATATTTCTTCTACACCATTTATTTTTTCAAAAATTGCCAAAAAGTTAATTCTTTGTATTGATTTTATACTTGTTATACTATTTCCAATAGATACCTTTTTAACAGCAATATCAAAATGTTCTTTTTTTATAACTTCTTGTACAGTTGTTCCTGTCATTTCTACAATTTCATCTAATATTTTTAGATAACGATATCCTTTTTTTCCATATCTTTTTAAGATATATGACATATACTCGATAAATGGATATTTCACATCATTTAACATATTTCTTTTTATATTTTTTAAATGATATACATTATTATTTTTGTTATCTTGTGATGTTTCTATCAACTTTTTTACAATATTTTCTGCCTTAATTTTTTGTATTTGACTACTATATATTCTTTCACATATTTCTCTAATATTTTCAATAATTGATATTTGAAGAAATAAACCAATATTCCAAATTTCCTCCATACTTAATGTCTTTTTCTCTTGATAACTTACAAGATATTCTTCTAAATCCTCTTTTTCAATTTTATTATCTGTATAAGCTACAATTTCTCCTGCTAATACATATATTCTAGCAAATCCTTTATATTTTCCATTCGCAATTCCCAAAAAATTCATATATTTCTTTAAAGTTAATTCTTTTTGTATTTGTTTTACTGATTCTTCTATGATATAAAAGTTATCTAATAACCATTCTCCTGCTGGATGTGTTGTGATACCTAATTTTACATGTTCATTTAATAGATTATATACAATTTTAATAGTTTCATAGTTTTCTATTAATTGAGGAATTGGATATGTTTCTTTAGAAGATTTATTTATTAAATTATGATTTGATGCAATTTTTTGTAAATGATTTTTTAATTGATTTTTATCTACTATTGTCCCATCAATTTTTAATATTTTATTTGTTTTCAAAAAAATCCCACTCCTTGCAAATATGTTTTACACATATTGTTTGCAAAGAGTGGATTTTTTATACTCTTATGTTATTTTTTATTATATTGAAATTTAGTTTTTTGTTTTTTAATATGAAATTTTTTTCACAAATATATATTAGGTCTTTAATTTAATAAAATTATATACCTTTTTATCTGTCAACTTCATCACTTTCTTTTTGTTCAACTCTATATTCATAATAATCTAAAAAAGCTTTATGCACTTCTTCTAAATTTTCCCATTCTGATAAATCTACATATGTCATATCATTTTTTGTATATTCTTTGTTTCCGAAATTTACATACTGTACATTTATTTCTGTCCTTTCTTTATTAATTGTTCCAATTCCTGATACTACATTATTATTTTTTTTATCAACTAAAATAATTTCGTCATTAACTTCTGTTGCTTTTACCCAACTTTGTCCCTCTGGTAAAACACCTTTCTTTAAAGGATTTTCTATATAAGATTTTTTACCATCTTCTGAGGTAACTTCTATTACATGACCTTCTCCAATATTTTCTCTCAATATAATTCCTAAATCATTTTTACTAATTTGTGCTTGTTCTAATAAATTTGAATTATATTCATTTAATAATTCATTAATTATATATTGTCTACCTTCTTGTTCCTTATTTTCTATTTTTTCTTCTGCTTTTTGTTGCAGTTCTTCTAAATATTTTGTTCTTTCTTCTTGAAATGTTGATTTATTATTTTCTTCATTGTTTGTTTCTTTCTCTATTGGTACTGGCTCATTTTCTTTTCCCTCATTTAGCATAATCACACCACCAACACCTATACCTAATATAGCTAGATACATAGTTAGCTTTTTTCTCATTCTTTTTAGTATTCCCATCTTTAGTTCCTCCTAGGCTAGATTCTTTCCCCTTATCAGATGTATTGGCTTTTCATATATTATACTATAAAAAATTATATTGTAAAGCTTTTTGTTTTTTTATTTATTTTTATTTTTTGTTTTATATGTTTCACTTTCGACAAAATTCTTCATATTATATATAAAGCAACTTAAGTTGTTTTAGAAAGGGTGATTTTAAAATGGAAAATAATAAAAAACCATGTCAAATTTTAGATATTGATGGTGTTATATCTGGAGGTAAACAATTTGATTTAGATATTACTTTACCAGAAGATAACAGAGATGTTATTTATGGAGTTGTAAAAAATTGCTTTAAAGAGCCTGTTACAGATGCAGTAGTAAAATTAATTGAAATTGCTTATGAGTGTGGTAAAGAAGAACGTAGACCAATTGGGCATACTTTTACAGATTGTGAAGGTGAATTTGTTTTTGGTCCTTTATGTCCAGGAAAACAATATGCTCTTCAAATTTGGGTAAATGATACTAAAAAAATTAAAATTTGTGCAAAATGTCATCATGAAGGAAAATGTTTAAAAGGTGAAAAACATGAAAAATGTGATTGCTTTTTAGAATGTGAAAAATGTGAACACAAAAAAGAACATGATGAAAAACCAGATTATCCAGAAAGACCAGAATGCTAATTTCTTAAATAGAAAATTACTTTATTACAATTGTTAATATAAAAATCAGCCTAATGATTAACTTTTTTTATCATTAGGCTGATTTTACACATTATATAAATAATCAAATATTTCGCAATTATTTATTATAGAATTATTTGTTATATGACTTTCTTGCATAATTTTATAATCAAATTATACAATTCCTATCTTTTTTACCATTTGTCTTCCTTTTTTCATCATTTTTCTTTTTGTACTTTTTCCCATTTCTGTATACATCATAGCTGCACCTGTTACTAATAATCCTCCTATTACAACACCTTTTACAAATTTCATATTCATCATCCTCTCTAAAATCTTATTTTAGTTTTTGTTTTTATTAGTATTTCGCATTTTTTGTTTTTTATACCATTTTATTATGGTATAAATTTCATGAATAGCAATAATTGCTAAAAATATACCAAAACATTTTTTTAATATATTTACTTCAATATGAATTGATATATTAGCTCCAATAATAGCTCCCAATATACCAAATATAGAAATAAATATAGCACTCTGTAATGCAATATTTTTATTTTTAATATTTATAATAATTGCTATTATAGATGTAGGAATAAAAAAAATTAAATTTGTAGCTTGTGCAATATGTTGTTCTATTCCCAACATATATACCAAGAGAAATATTAATATTGTTCCTCCTCCCATTCCTGTTCCGCTAATAATACCTGATAAAATACCTATTAAAATTTCTATCATATTTTCCTCTTACTTAAAAATCATCTTATAGGAAGCATATATTAAAAAAATAGTAAATGCCATTTTTAAATATTGAGCTGGCATCTTTTTTAATATTTTTGCACCAATATATCCTCCTATCATTCCACCAATTGCACAAAGTATTGAAATATTCCAATCTATATAATTACTTTTATAATAGAAAATTCCACTTGTAATAACCATTGGTAATATACAAAATATAGAAGTACCTCTTGCCTTTTTATCCTCCATATTTAATAAATATATTAATGCTGGAACTACAATCATTCCTCCTCCTGTTGAAAAAAGTCCACTTATAATTCCAGCTAATATTCCTATTATCATTTTTTTAGTTATATTTTTCATATTTTCTATTTTTTACAAATAATCATTTTTTATACACTATTTTTATAAATTAATATTTTCATCTTTTATATAATATTTTGTTCCAAGCATTTCATCTGGTAAATATTGTTGTTCCACATAATGTCCTGGATAATCATGTGGATATAAATAACCATTACTATAGCCTAAATTTTTCATATCTTCAATTGGTGCATTTCTTAAATGCATAGGTACTTTTCCTGTTTCTTTATTTTTTACATCTTCTAATGCTTTATTAATAGCTAAATAACTTGCATTTGATTTTTTCGATAATGCAACATATATAGCAGCTTGTGATAAAATAATTCTTGCTTCTGGCATTCCTACCATATGAACAGCTTGCATAGCAGAATTTGCAACAATTAAAGCTTGTGGATTTGCCAATCCAACATCTTCTGAAGCACAAATAACAATTCTTCTAGCTAAAAACATTGGGTCTTCTCCACCATTTAAAGCTCTTGCTAAGTAAAACACTACTGCATCAGGGTCAGAGCCTCTCATAGACTTAATAAATGCACTAATATTATCATAATGTTCTTCTCCATTTTTATCAAAAATCGCTTTTCTATTTTGTACACTATTTTTGATAATTTCATCTGTAATATGAATATATCCATCCTTATCCATATTTGTTGTTAATACCGCGACTTCTAGTCCATTTAAAGCTGTTCTAACATCACCATTAGCAATCATTGCTAATTTTTCCAAAGTTTCATCTTCTATTTTTAAATTATATTCTCCTAATCCATCTTTTCTTGTAATTGTATTTTTTAAAATTGTAAAAATATTTTCTGTAGATAATGGCTCTAATTTTATAACCATTGACCTAGAAATTAAAGCTTTATTCACTTCAAAATATGGGTTTTCTGTAGTTGCTCCAATTAGTATTACTGTTCCATTTTCTACAAAAGGAAGTAATGCATCTTGTTGCAATTTATTAAATCTATGAATCTCATCAATAAATAGTATACTTTTTCCAACTGGATTTATCATAAAATTTTTGGTTTCTTCTACCACTTTCTTAATATCTGCCACTCCAGAAGTAACTGCATTAATTTTATAAAATTTGTATTTTGTTGTTTCACTAATAACCCTTGCTAATGATGTTTTACCACATCCTGGTGGTCCAAATAAAATAATACTAGATAATCTATCTGCTTTTATAGTTCTATATAAAATTTTACCTTGTCCTAAAACATGTTCTTGACCAACATATTCTTCTAAGTTTTTTGGCCTCATTCTAAATGCTAATGGCTCATTACTATTCATTTTTTATATCATTCCTTTCTCAAGGCATAAACTGGATTGTAATTATTTCTCAACCTTCATTTTCCTCTAAAGTTATCAATTCTGCTGAAAAAGGTTAATCTTATTTCTGTTATTATTGTGATTAATTCGCCAAAATAACTAGTCCTTTTTTTATTAAATCTTCTGTAGTCATATTGTTTTTATCTATTTTCATAAAAGCTTTTTCAATTTCTTTTTTATTATATCCTAGTACTTGTAAAGCTGCTATTGCTTCTTGTACTTTATTATCATCTTCAATCATTTGTTTTACTTTTATACTTGTGTCATTTAAGTCTTTAATATTTTTTGAAGCATTCTCTAGTTCTTGAATTTGTTGCTCTTTCTTAATTTTATCTTTTAATTCTAAAATAATTCTTTTAGCTGATTTAGGCCCAATTCCTGGAATTGATGTTAATACATTGATATCTTCTGATACAATTGCTAAGACAAATTCAGAAGGTGTACATACAGCTAACATAGCTAATGCTGTTTTAGCACCTACACCACTAACTGATAATAATAATTCAAACATTCTTAATTCTTCATTAGAATTAAATCCATATATGCTAATATCATCTTCTCTTACTCGATAATAAGTATAAACTTTTACTTGACTTCCTATCTCTCCTAATTTTTCCATTCCTAATCCTGACATAAATACTTTGTAACCTAGTCCTCCTACATCAATTACAACATATTCTGTCATTTTCATTTCTAATATTCCTTTTATGTATGCTAACATATCTCTTCCTTCTTTCCCTTAGATTACTAGCTATCTTTATGTATCGTAAAAATAAGTTGCTTCTAAATCTGCCTCATGTGTTAATAATGCTATTGGATATTTTGTATAAGAAGCACCTATTGCGTTATATAACTCTTTTGGCTCTGTATATCCCATATGCCAACGAATTGCATATTTTTCTTCTGGAGTTAATTTCATATATTCTGTAATCATCATAACAGATTTTTCTCCATGTCCATATGGAATTGTATCTTCAATTGTATAATAAGGTACTTTTTCCCATACACCTAATGCGTTTTTTGCATTTCTATAATCTATTTTATAAAAATTAGTTTTGCAAATGTCATGTAATAATGCAATTATAATAATAGATTCTTCTGGTACTGTTATTCCTTTTATATTATGTTCCACTTTATGTTTTAAAATTTCATATACTTTTATACTATGTTCTACTAAGCCTCCTTCATAATCTCCATGAAATCTAGTACTTGCAGGTGCTTTAAAAAAATCTGATTTCTCTAAAAAATTAATAATATCTTCTATTCCTTCTCTATTTACTTTTTTCAATAAATTTAAAAATTCTTCCTTCATTTTTTATCTCATTCCTTTCACAAGGCACAAACTGGTTTGATAATAATTAAATTTTTCAACATTTGTTCCTTTTCTATTTCATTCTTTGATATTATATAGATTCTATCTAAAAAAGTCAATACTTTTTCGAACTTTTGTTTACTATAAGATACAAGATATTACAATTAATAGCTGATAAATATTATTTCTGAATTAACGACAAATGTAGTACTTTTTTAGATTTTCCAATCTTTTATTCTTTTAACAGCTTTTAGTGTATTTTCCTTTGTTCCAAAAGCAGTTAGTCTAAAATATCCTTCTCCATGAGGTCCAAAACCACTTCCTGGTGTTCCTACAATATTCACCTCTTCTAATAACTTATCAAAAAATTCCCATGATGTAATTCCTTCTGGTACTTTTAACCAAATATATGGTGAATTAACAGCTCCATATACTGTAAATCCTGCTTCTTCCAATCCATTTTTGATGATTTTTGCATTTTCTTTATAATATTGTATATTCTCTTTTATTTGTTTCTTTCCTTCTGTTGTATATGTAGCTTCTGCTGTTCTTTGTACAATATATGATACTCCATTAAATTTTGTACATGTTCTTCTATTCCATAATTTATTTAATTCTACTTGTTCTCCACTTTTTGTATATCCTTTTACTGTTTTAGGAATAACTACATAAGCACATCTTACTCCTGTAAATCCTGCTATTTTTGAATAGCTTTTAAATTCAATTGCTACATCTTTTGCTCCTTCTACTTCATAAATACTATGTGGTACATTTTCTTCTTCTATAAAAGCTTCATATGCTCCATCATATAATATAATACTATTATTTTCCTTTGCATAATCTACCCACACCTTTAAATCTTCTTTAGTTAATGTTGTTCCTGTTGGATTATTAGGAAAACATAAATATATCATATCTACTTTTTCTTTTGGTATAGCAGGCTTAAAGTCATTTTCGGCTGTTACTGGTATATAAACAATATTTTCATATGTTCCTGTTTTTTCATTATATTTTCCACTTCTATCTGACATAACATTTGTGTCTAAATATACTGGATATACAGGGTCTGTAATAGCAACTTTATTATCTTTTGCAAATATGTCTACAATATTACCACAATCACATTTTGCTCCATCTGATACAAAAACTTCATCTAATTCTATATTAACACCTCTTGATTTATAATCATTTTCTATAATTGCCTTTCTTAAAAATTCATATCCTTGTTCTGGTCCATATCCTTTAAATCCATCTGATGTTCCAATTTCATCAACTGCTTTATGCATTGCTTCTAAACATGCTGGTACAATTGGTTTTGTAACATCTCCAATTCCTAGTTTAATAATCTCTTTATCTGGATTATTTTTAGTATATTCTGCTACCTTTTTAGCTATTGTTGAAAATAAATAACTATCTTGTAAATTTAAAAAATTTTCATTTATATAACTCATACTCTTTATTCCTTTCTTTTACACTTTTGGCATATCTATTAATTCGCCTTCAAAAACTGTCACAGCTGGTCCTGTCATATATACATGGTTATCTTTTTTATTCCATTCAATTTCTAAAATGCCACCTAACAATTCCACCTCTAATCTATTTTCTGTTAAACCATTTAGATTACATGCTACAGCTGATGCACAAGCTCCTGTTCCACAAGCTAGAGTCTCTCCAGAGCCTCTTTCCCAAACTCTCATTTTAATATATTTTTTATTTACAATTTCAATAAATTCTACATTTGTTTTATTTGGAAATGCTTTATCTACTTCTAAAATCTTTCCATAAGATTCTATATTAAATTCTTTTGTATTTTCTATAATGGTAATCGCATGTGGATTTCCCATTGATACACAGGTAAATTTAAATTCTTTATCTTTTGCTTTTAAGATTAAGTTTTTTACTGGTATTTCTTCTGAAATTACAGGTATTTCTTTTGGTATAAAGATTGGCTCCCCCATATCTACTTTCACTGTTTTTACTTTTTCTTTTTCTACATGTAGTTGTAATGTTTTGATACCAGCTAATGTTTCTATGGTAACTTCTGTTTTATCTGTAAGCTTTTTGTCATACACAAATTTTCCTACACATCGAATTCCATTTCCACACATTTCTGCTTCACTACCATCTGAATTAAACATCCTCATTTTGAAATCTGCAATCTCACTATTACATATTAGAATTAGTCCATCTGACCCTATTCCGAAATTTCGATTGCTAACAAATTGAGCTAGAATTGATTCTTTTTCTATATTTTGATGAATAGCATCTATATAGACATAATCATTTCCTAGCCCATGCATTTTTGTAAATTTTATCATTTTCTTCACCTCTTTTAGGTATTATTATATAGAAATATATAATTATATGTTTCTATTGAGGATTTTATCATAGTATTTTATTTTTGTAAATAATAATATTTTTAATTAATCTAAATAAACATTCATTAAAAATTCATAAAATCTTAACTTTTATATTATTGTAAAAATATAAATCTTACTATATAATAAAGAAAAAATATAGAGAGGTGTCTATGAAACTTTTTAGAAAATTATTATTAGTTATTTTTATATTGGTTTTAATTGCTGTTATTATATGTGGTATTATTGGTTTTGTTACCTACTTCAAAGCATTAGATGAAAAACCATTATTAACAAGAACTGCAACAATAACAGAAGATGAACATTACACACCATTTAGTAAATTATCACAAGATTATATTAATGCGGTTATCTCTGTTGAAGATAGAAGATATTATGACCATGGTCCTGTTGATTTTATTGGAATTGCTAGAGCTATTTGGACAAACCTTAAAGCTGGTAAATTACAAGAAGGAGGTAGTACAATTACACAACAAGTAGCTAAAAATTTAGTTTTTACACAAGAAGAAACTGCAACGAGAAAATTAGGAGAATTATTTTCTGCTTATGACTTAGAAAAAAAATTCACGAAAGATGAAATTTTTGCTTTATATGTTAATAGTTCTTATTTTGGAGATGGATATTATGGTATATATGATGCAAGTATGGGATATTATAACAAAGAGCCAAAAGACTTAAACTTAGATGAAGCTTCTATGCTTGCAGGAATTCCAAATGCACCTTCTGTCTATGCCCCAACAGTTAACCCAGATTTAGCAAAAAAAAGGCAAACTCATGTATTAAAAACAATGGTAGAAAATAAATATATTACACAAGAACAAGCAAATGAAATTATTGATTAAAATTTTGCCTGTCTCCCTCAAAAAAAGACATGATAATCTTCATGTCTTTTTACATTTATACTATTTTTCCTCCACCAAGAACAATACCATCTTCATCATAAAATACAACAGACTGTCCTGAAGTAATTGCTCTTTGCGGTTCTTCAAAAATAACTTTTATACTGTCATTTTCTTTTATAACTTTCGCTCTTGCCTCTTTTGCCCTATATCTAATTTTTGCTAAACACTGTAGTCCTTCTTCTAATTTATTCTCAATATCTACAATCCAATTTAAATTAATTACTTTTAATTCTCCATTATATAATTCTTTTTCTGTACCTACAATTACTTGATTATTATTTATATCCAATTTTACAACATATAGTGGTTCTTTATATGATATTCCTAATCCTTTTCTTTGCCCTATTGTATAATTGATTAATCCATCATGTTTTCCTAACCTCTCTCCTGTTGTTAAAACAATCTCTCCTCTTTTAGGTTGTTTTTGCATATATTCTTTTAAAAATCTCTGATAATTATTATCTTTAATAAAGCAGATTTCTTGACTATCTTTTTTACTTGCAATCTCTAATCCATATTCTTCTGCTAATAATCTTGTATCTTTTTTGTTTATATTATCTTGCAAAGGAAATAAAACATTTTCTATTTTTTCTTTTGGAATGGTATATAAAAAATATGTCTGGTCTTTTTTTTCTTCATTTGATTTTTTTAATACATATTGTTTATATTTTTCTGAATATTCTTTTTTTGCATAATGTCCTGTTGCTATATATTTACATCCTAATTCTTTTGCCTTGTCATAAAATACTCCAAATTTTAAATATTGATTACATTCTACACAAGGATTTGGTGTTCTCGCATTTTCATATTCTGAAACAAAAGTATTAATAACATGGCATTTAAATTCTTTTTTGCAATCAAATACATGATGTTCAATCTCTAATTTTTCACATACTTTTTTAGCATCTCTTATTGCCTCTTCATTTGGGTCATCCAATAAATTCATTGTACAACCAATCACTTCATATCCTATCTTTTTTAGAAGAATTGCTGATGCAGAACTATCTACACCTCCACTCATTCCTAATAACACTTTTTCTTTCATTAAAATTCCTCATTCCAGTTTTATTCCTTTAAATCTTTGATTTTGTTAACTGATATCTTTCTAAAATTAATCAATTTGATATTTTTCTTTCATTTCTTCTAATGCTTTTGATAATTGGTCTGGACAAGATGTTCCCCTTTTACCACAAGGTATTCCTTTTAATTTTCTTATAGCTTCATTAATATTCATTCCTTCTATTAATTTAGATACACCTATTGTATTTCCTGCACAGCCTCCGATAATAATTAATTTTTTAATAATATTACCATCTAATTCAATTATCATTTCTCTTGAACATACACCATTGGGTTTATATCTATATTCCACAATATCCCTCCTATTTTTTATCTAAATCTAATTTAATATGTACATCTTTTAATTGTTGTTCTGTAACAACAGATGGTGCTCTCATCAATAAATCTGTTGCTCTCTTATTTTTTGGAAATGCAATTACTTCTCTTATATTTTGAGAATCTGCAATTAGCATAACCATTCTATCAATTCCAGGTGCTGCACCTGCATGAGGTGGTGTTCCATATTGGAAAGCATTATATAATGCGCCAAATCGATTTTTTACATCTTCTTCACTATATCCTGCAATTTCAAATGCTTTTACCATAGTTTCTGGATTATGATTTCTAACAGCTCCTGATGCCATTTCATATCCATTACATACTAAATCATATTGGTATGCTAATATATCTAATGGATTTTGATTTTCTAAAGCTTCTAGTCCTCCTTGTGGCATTGAAAATGGGTTATGACTAAAATCAATAGTTCCTTCATCAGATAATTCATACATTGGAAAATCAACAATAAAACAGAATTTATATACACCTTTTTCAATTAAATCTAATCGTTTTCCTAGCTCGATTCTAACTAATCCTGCAATTTTTTGTGATTTTTCAAATTCGTCTGCAATAAAGAAAATACTTGCATTTTTCTTCAATCCAAAGTCTTTTTCTAATGTTTCTTTGATTTCCTCTGTAATAAATTTTGCAATTCCACCTTGAATATTTCCTTCATTATCTAATTTTGTCCAAGCTAATCCTTTTGCTCCTACTTCTTCTGTTACTGCAAACTCACCCATTTTGTCAAAGAATTTTCTTCCTTGTTCTGCTCCATTTGGCACAATAATTGCTTTTATTGTTTTATTTTTAAATGCATTAAAATCAGAATCCTTGAAAATTTCTGTTACATCTTGAATAATTAATGGATTTCTTAAATCTGGTTTATCTATTCCATATTTCTCCATAGCTTCTTTATATGGGATTTTAACAAATGGTCCTTTATCTACTTTCCAATTTGTAAATTTCTCAAATGTATATGGTACAACTTCTTCAATAACTTTAAATACATCTTCTTGTGTAGCAAAACTCATTTCAAAATCTAATTGATAAAATTCTCCTGGTGCTCTATCAGCCCTTGGGTCTTCATCTCTAAAACATGGTGCAATTTGATAATATTTATTAAATCCACTAACCATTAATAACTGTTTAAACTGTTGTGGTGCTTGTGGAAGTGCGTAAAATTGCCCTGGATTTAATCTACTTGGTACTAAATAGTCTCTAGCTCCTTCTGGTGAAGAATTTGCTAAAATTGGTGTTTGAATTTCTGTAAATTCTAATTCATCCATTTTATCTCTTATTGTTTTTAATATTTTTGAACGTAATAAAATATTATTATGTAATTTTTGGTTTCTCAAATCTAAAAATCTATATTCTAATCGTAAATCTTCTCTTACTTCTTGTTCTGTATTAATTTCAAAAGGAAGTACATTTTTACATTTTCCTAATACTTCTATTTTTTCAGCAATAACTTCTATATCTCCTGTTTTCATATGAGGATTTTTGCTCGCTCTTTCCACAACTTCTCCTTCTATGTGGATACAACTTTCTGTATGTAATTCTTTTATAAATTTTTTCAATTCTTCGTTATTTACAACAATTTGTGTTATTCCAAATTCATCTCTTAAATCTATAAAAGTCATTCCTCCTAAGTCTCTTATTTTTTGAATCCATCCTGCTAATTCAACATGTTCTTTTAAATTTTTTATATTTAATTCTCCACAAGTTTTTGTTCTATACATTTTTAACCTCATTCCTTTTATTTATCTTACAAATACTGTTTTTGTATCATATGCTAAATCAATATGTTCCTCATTTAATATTTTCATTATTTTTACATTAATGTCTTCAACTTCTTTTAAGTAACTAGTATAATCAACTGAATTTGTATATGTATAAATCAATATATTAATTCCATTATCTGTTATTTTATCAAATCTCACAATAATAGAATCATCATAAACACTTTCTCTTTCTCGTAACATTTTTTCAATTCTTACTTTTAGTAATTCTAACTTTTCTAATGGTGTATCTAATTCTAGACACAAGTTTGTTTTATATCTTCTTTTCTCCATTTTGCTCCAATTTGTTACAGAAGCATCTGCTATTATAGCATTTGGAATATTTACCAATGCATTTTCAAAAGTTCTAATTCTAGTAGTTCTAAATGTAATATCTTCTATTGTTCCCTCATAATTATCCATTGCAATCCAATCACCAACTACAAATGGTTTATCTATAAAGATAACAGCCCCACCAAATAGATTTTTAGCAGTATCTTGTGCAGCAAGTGTTATAATAACTCCTCCTAAACCTAAACCTGCAATTAATCCTGTTAAATCAATTTCTAGAATAGTTAATATTAAAAATATTGCAATTACATAAATCAAAATTCTTGCTATTTTTAATACAAATTCAAATACTGTATCATCCATTTTTTTGTTTAAACTTGCTCTTAGTTTTTTTACTAAAATAGTTTTTACAGTAAAACTATTTGCCAAACCTACTGCAAACTCTATCACACTAATAATTTTAAAAACTTTTGTTACAATATTCATTGTATGTTCATTAATTTGTAATGGTATTTTTAAAAATACAACAGCTAAATATATTCCTAAAATTATAAAAAATACCTTTAGTGGTTTAAAAAATGCACTTTCTTTTATTTCTTTAGCCTTTTTACTTTTTATTTTAAATATCCTAATAATCATATAGGAAAATGTACTACTAAGTATTCTAAAAAATACAATAATTCCAAAGGCTATTATAATATCTACAATTTCTATAGATGTTAGTCTATTCCAAAAATCAACTAACTGCTCCATAATTTCCTCCAATATAAAAATTGATTATTTTTTACTTTATTAGAAAATAATTAAATTTTGGCAAGGAAAATTTTATTTAAAATGCAAGGATGTACACTCTTATATATAACCTTGTTTTAAATGAAATTTAATACAGCCAAAATTGTAATTATGTTTCAATCTATCCCATGTAGTCTCTAAGCTTTTTGCTTCTACTTGGATGTCTTAATTTTCTTAATGCTTTTGCCTCTATTTGTCTAATTCTTTCTCTTGTTACTTGAAATTCTCTTCCTACTTCTTCTAAAGTTCTTGATTTCCCATCTTCTAATCCAAATCTTAATTTTAATACTTTTGCTTCCCTTGGTGTTAATGTATTCATTACTTCTTCTAATTGTTCCCTAAGCATTGTATATGCTGCTGAATCTTGAGGTGCTGGTGAATCATCATCTTGTATAAAATCACCTAAATGACTATCATCTTCTTCTCCTATTGGTGTTTCTAATGATACTGGGTCTTGTGCAATTTTTTGAATCTCAGCTACTTTTTCTACTGGTATTTCCATTTCATTTGCAATTTCTTCTGGGGTCGGTTCTCTTCCTAATTGTTGTAATAAATGTCTAGAAGTTCTGATTAATTTATTGATTGTTTCTACCATGTGTACAGGAATTCTTATTGTTCTTGCTTGGTCTGCAATTGCTCTTGTAATTGCTTGTCTAATCCACCAAGTTGCATAAGTACTAAATTTAAATCCTTTTGTATAATCAAATTTTTCAACTGCTTTAATTAGCCCCATATTTCCTTCTTGTATTAAGTCTAAAAATAACATTCCTCTTCCTACATATTTTTTTGCAATACTTACAACTAATCTTAAATTTGATTCTGCTAATTTTTGTTTTGCCTCTTCATCTCCTTGTAATACTTTTTTAGCTAAATCTAATTCTTCATCAAAAGTAAGTAATGAAATTCTTCCAATTTCTCTTAAATACATTCTTACAGGGTCATCAACATTAATTCCTTCATAACTGGTATCTGTAATTTCATCTAATTTTAAATCTTCTACCTCTTTTAAATCTTCAATATCTGGTTCTTCATCCATATCATCTTGTAATAAATCTACACCTAGTTCTTCAAAAGCATCAAATACCTTATCAATTTGGTCTGCATTTACATCATCTAGTTCAGATGCCAAATCACCATATGTTATTTTTCCTTTTTCCTTTGCTTTTTTTAATATATTATTTACTTTTTCTTCTTTCAATTTCTTTGTTTCCTCTGTATCTTCTTCTTTTTCTACTTTTTGTTGTACTTTTTTTCTTACTTTTTCAATTTTTTCTTTGATTTCTTCTTTAATTTCTTCTTGTTTATTTTCTCCTTTTTTTGCCATTTTTATCACATTCCTTTCTTAATGTGAAATCTGATTGTCAAATAATTAATTCTTGACTATAAGACCATTTAAAATTTATTACGCCAAAACTTTAATTATTTTGCAATCTAATTCACCCCTATCTAATTTTTGCTAATCTGATAATAATATCATTTAGCTCTTTCTCTAATTCTTTTTTTTGCTCGTCTTGACTTGGATTTTCCAATAATTCTAAAATTTCAAGTTTTCTTTCATTTAATTTATCTTTTTCATAACTTTGTATAATATCATCAATTGCCTTTTCCACATCATCAATCTCATAATCTTCTGCCATTATCATAGTTATATGATTTTGTTCTTCCTCTGATAAATTATCAATTATACTATTTATATTACTATTTCCATTTTCAAATTCTTCATACAATTTTCTTGCAATCTTCTTATCTATTTCATATTTAAAATCTTTACTAGTAATATTTTGCTTGATAATTTCATAGATATTTTTGTCACCTGAAAGTAATATTGCTAAAACTGTGTTTTCTCTTCTTTTTGTAGCTTCTGAGACATTGCATGTTTCTTTTTTTTCTATATGTTTAATAACTGGTTTTGATTTATTTAATATTTTTTCATCTTTACTTTCTCTATATGTTAATTTATTAACTTCTGCATAAATAGCTTCTTTTGAAACATTATATTCTTTTGCTATTTTTTCTATGTATACTTCTTTTTCCATATTATTATTAATTTTTGAAATTAATTTTGCTATTTCATTTAAAAACTTTATTTTATCATTTGTACTTTCTAAATTTAAAGATTGCCTCAATATTTTAACTTTAAATTCAATAACAGAAATTGCTTTATCAACTAAATTTTGAAATCTTGCATTTCCATATTCTATAACATATTCATCAGGGTCTTTTGCTCCCTCTATTTGTAATATTCTGATATCACACCCCATATTTTGCAATATTTCCATTGCTCTTATTTTAGCAGTCTGTCCAGCTTCATCTGAATCATAACTTAAGATAATTTGTTCTGTATTATTTCTTAACAAATATCCTTGTTGCTGTGTTAATGCTGTTCCTAAAGAAGCAACTACATTGTGAATCTCTCTTTGATGTAATGAAACTACATCCATATATCCTTCTACAATAAGTAATCTTTTTTTGATATCATATTTTTTTGCAACATTTAATCCATATAAATGTTTTCCTTTACTATATACAATATTTTCAGGAGAATTAATATATTTAGGCTTTGAATCATCTAATACTCTTCCTCCAAAAGCTATCACTCTTCCTCTTGCATCACATATAGGAAACATTAATCTGTTTCGATATCTATCAATATATTGACCCTTTTCATTTTTATTTACTAAGCCAGACTCTAAAATTTCCCTGTCCTCAAATCCTTGTCTTTTTAATTCTTTATATAATTCATCGAACTTTCCTGAAAATCCAATTTGAAATAATTTTAATGTTTCATTTGATAATTTTCTTTTTTTTATGTATTCTTGAGCTATTTTAGACTCTGGTTTATACAAATTCTCATGGTAATATTGAGCCGTAAATTCATTAACTTTATATACCTTTGCTTTTAAGGCTTCTTTTTGTGAATCTATATTATTTTCTAATGTTGGTAATTGTATATTTGCTCTTTCTGCTAAAAGTTGTATTGCTTCTATAAAATTTATACCTTCAATTTTTGTCAAAAATGTATATACATTTCCTCCTACCCCACAACCAAAACAATGAAATATTTGTTTTTCTGGTGATACTGAAAATGAAGGTGATTTTTCATTGTGAAAAGGACATAATCCAAAATAATTTCTGCCACTTCTTTTTAGCCTTACATATTGTGATATTACATCTACGATATCATTAGATTGTCTTACATCATCAATAATTTCATCACTATATCTTGCCATTATTGTCTCCTTTCCCAAAAATTCTTTACACAACTATACATAATTATATTATTCGACGTATTTTACATAAATCCTTCTCTTTGTCCAAAAAAATATCCACTTAAAACCTTCCTTTTTGAATTTTTTTGTGGAATGTGTTTTCTTATATAGAAAATTTATTTTCACTTTGTGTTGCGAAACTAAAAAGTTTCATATTGTTTCCTATAATATAAAAAATAATAATATGTCATAAAATGTCATATTATTATTTATATTCTATATATGGACATTAATTATTCATTAACATGATTTTACTATCCATCTTATTAACTATTTTTGCATAATTAACTAATTCTTTAGATGTCTTCTTACTTACTTTTTTATCTGTTTTATATTTCATATTATGTTCTAAACTAGCCCAAAAATCCATTGCCATTGTTCGTATTTGTATTTCTACTTTCACATATATGATTTGTTTTGATAAAGTAACTGGTACATTTACAATCATATGATAACTTGAATATCCACTTTCTTTTGGGTAATTTACATAGTCTTTTTCTTTTTCAATATAAATTCCTGGTATTTCTCTAATTAAATTTCTAATCTTAAATATATCATCTTTTAATTGACATATAATTCTTACACCAGCAATATCATTTATGTTTTCTATCATTTCTTTATATGTAAGTTTATAACCTTTTTTATTCATTTTATTTAAAATACTATTAGGCTGTTTTATTCTTGTATTAATATGGTCAATTAACTCATAGTTATAAAATATTTTAAATTCCTTTTGTAATATATTTATTTTAGTTTCTAATTCTGCTATTGCCATTTCATAAATTGTCATTATTTTTTCAAATGTATTTGTCTTTTCTTCTATTTTTTCATCATAACTTAAAAAATTTTTCATTTCTACAATTCCTAATTCTTTAACTTTGCTTTTTTTCATATTACACCACAACTCCTTATAGGATATTTATATCTGTTATTATTTAGTATATTCATATACTATCTCTTAATTGTTTCTAAAAGATATTTATATTGTGTTTTTTTGATGAACTTAAAATAAGATAAAAATCAAATTGATTTTTATCTTACCTTTATAACATATTTTATCTATTTTCCATAATAACTATCCAATAAGATTTGCTTAATTTCTGATACTAATGGTACTCTTGGGTTAGCAGCTGTACATTGGTCCTCAAAAGCTCTATCTGCTAATATATCTACTTTTGCTAAAAATTCTTGTTCATCAATTCCAGCATCTTTAAATGATTTTGGAATGTTCATATGTTCACTTATTTCTTTTATTTTTTCTATTAAGCTATCAATTCCTTCTTCTACAGTTTTTGCTTTTAATCCTACTTTTTTAGCTATTTCATAATATTTTTTATCAGCTATAAAATATTCATATTTAGGGAATGAAACAAATTTTGTTGGTTTTGTAGCATTATATCTTACAACATATGGTAATAATATAGCATTAATTTTCCCATGTGGTAAATGGAATTCTGCACCTATTTTATGTGCTATTGAGTGATTAACTCCTAAGAAAGCATTTGTAAATGCCATTCCAGCTATAGTACTTGCATTATGCATTTTTTCACGAGCTAATTTATTTGTTCCATCATCATATGCTTGTTCTAGGTATTCAAATACTAATTCTATTGCTTTTTCAGCTAATCCATCTGTATAGTCTGATGCCATATTTGAAACATATGCTTCTAAAGCGTGTGTTAAAACATCCATACCTGTATCTGCTGTAATTGATTTTGGTAAACTCATTACTAAATCTGGGTCTATAATTGCAACATCTGGTGTTAATTCGTAATCTGCTAATGGATATTTTTTATTTTTTTCTTTATCTGTAATAACAGCAAATGATGTTACCTCTGACCCTGTTCCTGATGTTGTTGGTATTGCTACCATTTGGCATTTTGTTCCTAGTTTAGGGAATTTATAAGTACGTTTTCTAATATCCATAAATTTTAATTTCAATCCTTCTACATCTGCTTCAGGGTGTTCATAAAATAACCACATTCCTTTTGCTGCATCAATTGGACTTCCTCCACCTAAGGCAATAATAACATCTGGTTTGAAGTTTTTCATTGCTTCAACACCTTTCATTATTGTATCAAATGATGGGTCTGCCTCAACTTCACTAAAAATTTCTGAATGTACATATTGTTGTCTGCTTCTTAAATGATATAAAATTTTATCTACATATCCTAATTTTACCATTCCTGAATCTGTTACAATAAATGCTCTTTCAATATTTGGCATTTTTTCTAAATAAGCAATTGAACCTGCTTCAAAATATATTTTTTCTGGAACTTTAAACCATTGCATATTAACCCTCCTATTTGCAACTCTTTTTACATTAATCAAGTTTACTGATGATACATTAGCTGTTGTAGAGTTTCCACCAAATGACCCACAACCTAATGTTAATGATGGCATATTTGTATTATATATATCACCAATTGCTCCATGTGTTGATGGAGAGTTTACTATAATTCTTCCTGCTTTCATTTTTTCTGAGAATTTTAAGATAGTTTCTTTATTTTCAGAATGAATAACAGCTGAATGTCCTAGACCACCAAATTCTAGTAATCTTTCTGCTAATTGTATTCCTTCATTTTCGTCTTTTACAGTATAGTATGTTAATACTGGGCTTAATTTTTCTTTTGAGAATGGATATTCTTTTCCAACACCTGTTTCAGGAACAACAATTACTTTTATATCTTCTGGAATTTCAAATCCAGCTTCTTTTGCAATTGCATGAGGATATTGCCCTGGTACATGTGATTTTAATTTATAATCTCCATCTTCTGATTTCTCAAACATACTATTTACTAATTTTTCTTTTTCTTCTTTGTTTACAAAATAGCAACCTGCTTTTTTCATTAATTCTTCAAATCTTTTTTGAATTTCTTTATCAATAACTACTGCTTGTTCAGATGCACAAATCATACCATTATCAAATGATTTTGACATAACTAAATCATTTACAGATGTTTCTAATTTTGCTGTTTTATCAATATAACATGGAACATTTCCAGGTCCTACACCTAGAGCTGGTTTTCCACAAGAATATGCTGCTTTTACCATTCCTGTTCCACCTGTTGCTAAGATTAAATTTACATCTGGATGATTCATTAATAATCTTGTTGCTATAATACTTGGTTTTTCAATCCATAAAATACAGTTTTCTGGTGCACCTGCTTTTACAGCTGCATCTCTTAAAATTTTAGCTGATTCCACACTACATTTTTGTGCAGATGGATGAAATCCAAATATAATAACATTTCTTGTTTTAGCTGATATAATAGATTTAAACATAGTTGTTGATGTTGGGTTTGTAACAGGTGTAACTCCTGCTACAATTCCTATTGGTTCTGCAATTTCCACATAATCATCTTCCACATTCTCATCTATAATTCCTACTGTTTTTTCATATTTAATACTATGATATATATATTCTGTTGCAAACATATTTTTTGTAATTTTATCTTCATAAATTCCTCTTCCTGTTTCTTCTACTGCCATTTTTGCTAATCTCATATGATTTTCAAGTCCTGCCATTGCCATTGCTTTTATAATATTATCTACAGTTTCTTGGTCTAATTTTAAATATTCTTGAGATGCTATTTTTGCCTTTTCTAATAAGTCATTAATCATTTGTTCAATCTCTTTTTCTTCATTTACTTTATCACTCATAAAAACCTCCTCTTGAGCAATACATATTTGCTCTTTGTCTTATAAATTTTTATATTAAAAATTTCAAATCCATTATATATTATTAACGCCAAAAGTCAAGTAAATTTTAGATGAAGTTTAATGGCAGTCTCAAAATTATTCCAGTTCATAACTGATAAATACTACTTTTTGAATTATCTATTTGTATATTATTTACCAATTCATCTAAAGATATTCGAAATAAATTTGATATTTATTTGTTCATATCAAGCGCTGTTTGTTCTGTTTCCTATTTTAATTGTAACATTACTTTAACAAAAAGAGCATGATTGAAATTCTTTGACTTCAAAAAAATAGATTCAAAACTGAATCTATTTTGTATAGTAAAATTCTCCATATCCATATTCTACTTTATAATAATCTTTTATGAAATTTGGTTCTGTTTTTATATTTAATATATATGTTGGTTTTACAATAACTTCACCTTTTGCATTCACAACACCCCATTTTCCATCTAATTTAATTCCTGCATATCCATAAAAATTTAAATCAGTTGCTTTATCATATATATAATCTACAATCACATTTCCAGTTCTATCTACAAATCCCCATTTTCCATCTTTCGATTTTGCATAAATTTGATTATTTGATAATATTTCTACATTTTGTTTTTCGTTTCCTTCTAAGTCAAAATATTTTGTTTCTGTTTCATTATATACCTTTAAATAATTCTCTTCTTTATGAACAATAGCATTTGTCATTTCACATAATTGTTTAAAGTTTTTATCATATACTTGTGTTGAATTATTTTCTGATAATTTTGTAATAATATAATTTGTTCCTTCTACTTTTTCTATAGAATCATATTGTATTTCTATAATTTGTTCTTCCTTATCATTAATAACTCCTACTCGTCCACCTGTTATTGAAACAATGAAATAATTATCATATAAATAATTTATATATGAGTATTTTTGTGTTGTTATTTGTTCTCCATTTTTGTTAAGAATACTATATGTAGACCCTTGTGAATTATCTATTTTTATTTGATAATTTTCACTTTCTGTTTCTACTATATATATATTACTATCTATTTTAGCTGACTCACCATCTTTTTCATATGCTGTTACATTTCCATCTACATCAGTAGCATATATATATTTCCCTGTACTATCAATTTGAGCAAATTCTACTTTTATAATAATTTTTCCATCTAAAGTTGCTACTCCATATCGTTTTGTTTTTTCTAATGTTAATGTATTACTTTCACTATTATAATCTATAGATTGATATTCATTTTCTATAATTTGTTCTTGATTTTTAATCATTCCATATTGTCCATTTTGCGCTATGATTAGATAAATGTTATTATTATCTTTTATATTAATTATTCTAGAAATTTCTGTGTATTCGGTTTCTAGTAAAACCTTTCCTTCAACATCTACATATCCATATCTATATCCATTTTCTGTTGTTCCAGAAACAATATATCCTGCATATTTATACCCATCTTCTTCTGTTGTATAATTATCTACTGTTATTTGGTCATATTTTGGCTCTACTAAATAATTTCCTTTATTATTTATAACACCATATTTTCCTTCTAATTTTACTAGTAATTCTCCTTCTTTATATGGTAATCCTTCTACAGATTCATATATAGCTTGTTCAATTACTTTTCCTTCTAAATTAATTAGACCAATTTTTTCATTTTGTTTATAAGTTAATATATTTTTTTCATACATTAAATCACTTGCTATATTTTTTAATTTTATTGGTTCTATTTGTTCATATTCTGAAAATATTTGTTCATTATTTTGGTTTAGTATATTTGTAATATTATTTTCATCATAACATATAAAAATTGGTTTTTGTGGGTTTGGTATTATAACATTTGTATATTTTGTATTAATAATTGTATCTCCGTTTTTGTCAATAACACCATATTTTCCATCTTCTCTTAAAATAAAGTATTCATAATCTTTAACTGAGATTTTTTCAATCTCATATTCTCTTCCCTTCTTTTTTATTTGCTTATATATAAACCAGCTCCCAACAGTAATTATAACTAATAATATAACAATTATCATAATTATATTTTTTTTCTTCATATTTAATTTCATTCCTTCCTAAAGAATCTGGTTTTTACTTATTTATACCTTATTCTTCTTTTTCTTCTTCATCTGTTTTTATTATATTGTTTTTACATGCTTTTACTTTTAATATTCTTTTATCTTCATATTCTTCTATCTTATAAGTTACTCTTTCAGTTTCTATTACTGGTTTTTCTTTATCCTCAGGAATCCTTCCTAATTCTTCTTGCAAAAATCCTGATATAGTATCATAAATTCCTTCTGGAATGCCTGCATCTAGCAATTTATTGACATCATATATTGGTAAACTTCCTGATAATATATAAGTATTTTCATCTATTTTTTCACATTCCTCTTCTTCTTTGTCATATTCATCATATATATCGCCTACTAACTCTTCTAATATATCTTCCATTGTAACTATTCCTGCTGTCCCTCCATATTCATCAACAATAATTGCTATTTGCATCTTGTTTTTTTGTAATTCTTTAAATACTTCATTAATTAATCTATTTTGTGAAATAAAATATGCTTCTTTAATAATATTTTTCACTTTAAAATTCTTTTTATTAATATTTTTTAATATATCTTTTACATATAAAACACCTTTTATTTCATCAATTGTTTCATCATATACTGGTATTCTACTATATCTATATTCTTCTTTTGATAATTCACTTAATAATTCTTCATTGCTAATACTAATATCAACTGCGAAAATATCTTTTCTATGTCTCATAATTTCAGACACAGTAATATCATTAAATTCGAAAACATTATTTATTAATTCTTTTTCTTCTTCTTTAATAGTTCCTTTTTCTTCTCCTTGATTTACCATCATTTTTATTTCTTCTTCTGTAATTGTTTCTTCTTCATTTTCTCCTACGCCAAATATTCTAGATATAGCATTTGTTACAACTGTTAATAATTTTACAAATGGTGCTGTGATAATAGAAATAGTCCTAATAACACCAATTGTTGCAAAAGATATCTTTTCATAATGTTTCATTGCTAATCGTTTTGGTACTAATTCTCCAAAAATTAATGTAAAGAAAGATAATATTATAGTTATAATAATGATAGCTATGCTTTTCCATACACCTATACTAATCATCGGTATCCAACTATTTAATGTTGGTGCTAACATATCTGCAAAGGTTTCTGATGCAAAAGCACTTGATAAAAATCCTGCAAGTGTAATTCCAATTTGTATGGTTGCTAAAAATTTACTTGGCTCTTTTAACATTTTTTCTATTTGTTTTGCTTTTTTATTTCCTTCTTTTGCTTGTTTTTCTATTTTGGCATCATTTAAAGATATAAATGCAATTTCACTCGCTGCGAAATATGCATTTAATAGAATTAATATAACTAATACAATTAATTGTGAAAACATAAATTATACTCTCCTTTTGTCTTTTTTATATATGTTTTTTATTTATTTTACCAAAATTGAATTTTTTATTCAATACTTTTTAATTAATATTTGTATATCAACTCTTCAATGGTTATAATTCATATTAGTATTCTACTATTACTTTACTTTGTTCATTTACAGTTATCCCACTACTAGGAATTTGATTTTTTACATAAGTGTTTTCCATATCTACTTCTTCATTTTCTAAATACATTTCTAAATTATTTTCTTTTAGAATTTTTTTCGCTGATTCTAATGTTTCCCCTATAATATCTGGTACCTGAATTTGATTTATAATTTCTTCTTCATTTTCTAATATTTGTTTGTTCACTTCTAAATATGGCAATATTTCACTAAATATTTGACCACCTACTGGTGCTGCAACACCACCTCCTTGGTGTATTTTGTCGCTACACAAAGTTAAACTTAATTTTAGCATTGTTTGTAGCTTTAGTTTTATGCCTCTTTTACTCTTTCAAAGATATTTGCTTTATTTTCATCTTCTATGTATTCTAATATTTTATCTAGTTCATCCGTAAATTTAAAATGAATGGTTATTTTTTTATTCTCATGTACCTCTATATAATCAATTAGCTCTGTTATAATATCTCTGTCTAATTCTGTTATATTTTTATGTGCCTTAAAGTTTTCTATCCATTTACTATTTCCATTTATAATTTCTTCTTTCTTTTCTTTTTGTTTATCTAAATTTCCCATTATCTCTTTTATTCTTTCAATATCTTGTTCATATTTTTGTTTATACTCCAAATACTCTTCTTTTGTTATATATTCATTTTTCCAATCCTCATATAAACATCTTTTTAAATTACTTATTTTTTCTATCTCTTTTTCTTTAGCTTGTTTTATATTTTCCATATTTTCATTTGCCAATTTTTTAGTGTTTGATTTATTAATTTGCTTTAATAATTTTTCAGTATCAACAAGTAATTCTATATGTAGCTTAATTGCTTCTAATACTGCCTTTTCTAATTCTTCCACTTTTAGCGTATGTTTTGTGCATAACTTGTTTGACTTTTTTCTATATGTGCCACATATATAATATTCATAAACTGTGCCACTTTTGTTTTTGCAATATTTTTTATGCATTGCACGTCCACAATCTGCACATTTTAATATTCCTGCCCACATACTTAAGTTTCCACTATCTTGTACTCTAGTATCAACTTTTCTTAATCCTTGTGCCTTTTCGAACAATTCTTTACCTATAATTGGTTCATGCATATTTTCTACTGTAATCCATTCATCTTCTGGTACTTGTTCCACTTTATGAATTTTATAACTTTTTACTCTTCTTTTCCCTTGTGTAATATTTCCTATATAAATATCATTTTTTAAAATATTTCTAACAGTTGATGGACACCATGAATAATCTTCTTGCATAATTTGAGAATTATTATAATTTTGATTTAACTTCTTCTTTTTGTAACCTGTTGGATTCAAAACTCCCATATCATTTAATCTATGGCATATGCTTAAATTTCCTAACCCTTCATTTACTTTCCATTCAAAAATTTTTCTTACAATTTCGGCTGACTCTTTATCGATGATTAATTTATGATTATCTTCTGGATTTTTAATATAGCCATAAGATGGAAATGCTCCTACAAATTCTCCGCTTCTTTTTTCTTCCATTTAGTGCTGTTCTAATTTTTATTGATGTATCTCTACAGTATTCATCGTTTATTAAGTTCTTAAATGGTACTAATATTGTATTTGTGCTTGTAGAATTTTTAAAACTATCTACACTATCATTAATGGCAATAAACCTAATATTAAATAGTGGGAATATTTGCTCTATGTAGTTTCCTACTTCTATATAGTTTCTTCCAAACCTTGATAAATCTTTAACTAGTACACAATTTATATTTCCTTTTTTCATATCTTCTAATAGCCTTTGAAATCCTGGTCTATTAAAATCTGTTCCTGTATAACCATCATCCACATAAGTATCATAAACAATCAAATCATCATGTTCTTCAATAAATTCATTTAATAATGCCTTTTGGCTTGTTATACTGTTACTTTCTTGCTTGTCTTCTCCGTTGTCACTATCTTCTTGTGAAAGTCTTATATATACTGCCACTGACCATATCTTTGCTTTATTAGTGTTTGAATTTTCTAAAGAATATTTTGATTTTCTTCCAGCCATTATTATTCTTTTCCTCCCTTCTCTTTTAATTGTAACGTTCCTATATTAAAAAATCAGCCCATTTTGCTGAAACTGTTAAGATTTATCTGTTACAGTTTAAGAAATGCAAAATTGCGAAGCAATTTTACTTTCTTATCTTTTGTTTAAAAACATTTATCATGCATTCATTAATCTTTTTATCATTTTCAGAATATTTAAACTCAACAGTCATATTTCCAACTTGCAATTGATATAAATCTTTATTATTAACTAGACATTTAGAACTTTGTTTCATATTTCAATTACCTCTTTATTTTTTGATATTTAAGTTTATTATGTTGGAAAAACTTTTATTACTTTTTCCTCTCTACTAAGTAAATTAAAACTCGAAAATAAAAATGATAATATAAAAGTAACCAAAAAAGGGAATATAAAAACTACCAATAT
>CANAUI010000007.1 GCA_947364715.1 uncultured Clostridium sp. | reverse complement strand
TGTACATTGAAGTTTGCATATACTCAAAAAAATGTGCAAGATGCTGATTTTCATTCTCACTTCTTTTTAAAACAAATCAAAATTAGTATATTGTGCATTTTTGAAGAGTTATGCAAGCAGAAAATGTACTATTGTACATTGAAGTTTGCATATACTCAAAAAAATGTGCAAGATGCTGATTTTCATTTGTTTTAAACAAAAAAAGCTATTTAACATCCTAACCTAGGACGAAATAACTTTACTTTCCGCGATACCACCTACATTAACTAATAAAATTCAATTTAAATTAGTTCTCTCATTTATCTTTAACGCAGACTTACGACTATACTTACTATTAATTCAGTATAATAACAATCAGGGGATAATAAATAGAATTTACTTACCAAATTCACAGCTACCTTTGGCTCTCTTTAAGATATTATGCCATTTATCGTGACCTAACTATTGTTTTTTTCTATATTATGTTTCTTATTATATCATGTTTTCAATATTTTTCAAGTGTTTTTTGTCATTGTATGAATTTTTTCTTACAAAAATCACAAAGGAATTACACACCAACAATTGAAAAACCATTATCAACATGGATAACTTCTCCAGTAATAGCACTTGACATATCACTAAATAAAAATGCTGTACTATCTCCTACTTGGTTAATTGTAACATTTTTATGTAATGGTGCTCTTTCTTCAACAATATCTAATATTGACCCAAAATCTTTAATTCCTTTTGCAGATAAAGTTTTAATTGGTCCTGCTGAAATACCATTAATTCTATAACCATCTTTACCTAAATCTCTTGCTAAATATCTAATACTTGCTTCTAATGCTGCTTTTGCAACTCCCATAACATTATATCCTTCTATTGCTTTTTCTGAACCATAATATGTATATGCAACAATACTTGCACCTTCATTTAACATTTCTTTTTCTCTAGCCATTCTAACAATTGCAACCAATGAATAGCAACTAACATCTTGTGCATGTGCAAACCCTTCTCTTGATGTAAAAATAAAATCATTTCTTAAATCTTCTGTATTTGCATGTGCAATAGCATGCAATATTCCATCTATTTTTCCATGTTCTTTTTTTATTTCTTCTAAGCATTTATCTATATCTTCATCTAGACTTACATCATTACATTCATAAACACTTACTCTTGGCATATCTTTTACTAACTCTTTTACTTTGTCTACACTATCTCCTGAACAAGTACAAATCACTTCTGCTCCTTGGTCATAAGCTGATTGTGTTGCTCCCCATGCAATACTCCATTTATTTCTTACTCCCATAATCACTACTTTTTTACCTTCTAATAACATTTTAAAAATCCTCCTAATTTATATTTTTATTATATACTCCTCTTTAAAGTTCATTGTTGTTAACTTAAGATATTACTTCAAAGACTTATATTTTAACACATTGTTCTGAATTTTTTATATCTATTTTCTATTAATTCTTCTTTAGATAATGTGCTTAATTCTTTTAAACTCTTTTTAATATATGATTTTAATTCTTTTATAACCATGTCGATATTTTCTTGTGCTCCACCTTTTGGCTCTTTTATAATTTTGTCAATAATCCCAAAATCTTTCAAATCTTGAGCAGTAGCCTTCATATCTCCTGCAGCTTCTTTTGCCTTACTTGAATCTTTATATAAAATACTAGCAAACCCTTCTGGAGATAAAATAGAATATACTGCATTTTCTAGCATAACAATTCTATCTCCTACAGCAATAGCTAAAGCTCCACCACTAGAACCCTCTCCTATAATAATACAAATAATTGGCACTTCCAGTTTTGACATCTCAAATAAATTTCTAGCAATAGCTTCTCCTTGGCCTCTTTCTTCTGCTCCCATCCCAGGATATGCACCAGGTGTATCAATAAATGTAATAACTGGTCTATTAAACTTTTGTGCTTGATTCATTAATCGTAATGCTTTTCTATATCCTTCTGGATTTGGCATTCCAAAATTTCTTTCCATATTTTCTTTTATTTTTTTCCCTTTTTGTTCTCCTATTACTGTAACTGGTATATTATCAAATGTTGCAATTCCTCCAATAATTGATTTATCATCACCAAAATTTCTATCACCATGTAATTCTATAAAATCATCAAATAATTCATTAATATAATCTAAAGCTTTTGGTCTATCCATTTTTCTTGCTAACATAACTCTATCCCATGCAGTTATTTTTGCCATATTTATTATCATTCCTTTCTTGCCCTCGCTATTGCTACTCATACGAAAGGCACAAATCTAGTTTTAAAAATTAATTCTATATACTTTACTTACCTAAGAGTAATCCATTTTGGGGCAACTTTCACATTTTTGATAGATTATGTAATCTTATTAAATTTCCAATTGTTGCTTTCATGTCTTTTCTTTCTACTATTTTATCAATAAATCCATGTTCTAACAAAAATTCTGAACTTTGGAATCCTTTTGGCAATTTCTGATTAATTGTTTGTTCTATAACTCTTGGACCTGCAAATCCAATTAATGCATGTGGTTCTGCCAATATAATGTCTCCTAGACTTGCAAAACTTGCTGTTACACCTCCTGTTGTTGGGTCTGTAAATACAGATATATATAATCCTCCTGCTTTATCTAATTTAGTAAGTGCACTTGATGTTTTTGCCATTTGCATTAATGACACCATTCCTTCTTGCATTCTAGCACCACCTGATACACAAAAGATAATTAATGGTAATTTTTTCTTAACAGCTGTTTCAATTGCTAAAGTAATTTTCTCTCCTACTGCTGACCCCATACTTCCCATTAAAAAATTTCCATCCATAATAGCAAGTACTGCTTCTTGTCCTTCAATTTCACATATTCCACATGTTACTGCTTCTTCTATTTTTGTTTTTTCTTTTAAGATTTCTATTTTCTTCATATATCCACTAAAATTCAATGGGTCTTTTGTAACAATATCTTCACCAATTTCTTTAAAAGTTCCTTCATCAGCAATTTGCTTAATTCTTCTTCTTGATGATAATCTAAAATGTTTTCCACAATTTGGACATACACTTAAATTTTGATGTAAGTCATCTTTATATATTATTTCTTTACATTTATCACATTTTACCCATTTTCCAATCATCATGTCTGAAGCTTTTTCATTTTTTACTCTTTTTTCTTCTTTGTCATTTAACTTTTTTACTTTATCTATTACCAAGGTTTTTTCCCTCCTTTAATATCTTTTGTTATTATATATGCATTTTTAATATATTTCAATTAGTATAAGCAGTCAAACCTAATAGTTTTATCATTTATTGTTACAAATTATAACCAACAAATATTACTTTCTGAATTAACAATAAATGTACTGTAGAATAGATGTATAATTTCTTAACAATAACTTTTACTACATATTAAATTCCTTTTTGATAAAAGATGTATCATAATTATTTTTTCTAAAATTTTCATTTTCTAATATTTTTAACAAGAAATCTACATTTGTTTCGATTCCCTCTATAACAAATTCTGCTACTGCACTTTTCATTTTTGCTATTGATTCTTCTCTATCTTTTCCATGTACAATTAATTTTGCTAGCATAGAGTCATATGTAGGTGGAACTGTATATCCACTATATATTGCAGTATCTATTCTTACACCATTACCACCTGGAATATGCACCCCTGTTATAGTTCCTGGACATGGCATAAAGTTTTTATCTGGATTTTCTGCATTAATTCTTACTTCCATAGAATGTCCATTAAATTTAATATCTTCTTGTTTATATATTAATTCTTCTCCACCTGCAATTTTAATTTGTTCTTTTATTATATCTACTCCTGTTACCATTTCTGTTACAGGATGTTCTACTTGTATTCTTGTATTCATTTCCATGAAATAAAAGTCTTTATTATTATCAACTAAAAACTCAATTGTTCCTGCATTAGAATATCCTATTTCTTTTACTGCTTTTACAGCTACTTCTCCCATCTTATTTCTTGTTTTTTCATCTAAAATATTACTTGGTGTTTCTTCTAATATTTTTTGATTTCTTCTTTGTACAGAACAATCTCTCTCTCCTAAATGTATACAATTTCCATGTTCATCGGCTAATATTTGTATTTCTATATGTCTTGGATTTTCTATAAACTTTTCTAAGTATAGGCTATCATCATTAAAAGATACTTTGGCTTCTTGTTTTACAATATCATATTCTTTTTCTAACTCTTCTTTAGAATATACTACTCTAATACCTCTTCCTCCACCTCCTGCTGATGCTTTTAAGATAACAGGATATTTAATTTCTTCTGCTAAATTAACTGCTTGTTCTTTTGAATAAATTAACCCATCTGACCCAGGTACAACTGGAACACCTACTCTTTTCATAGTTTCTTTTGCTTTTGATTTATTTCCTAACAATTCTATTAGTTTATAGTCTGGCCCTATAAATTTAATTCCTGTTTCTTTGCAAATTTTTGCAAAATTTTGGTTTTCTGATAAAAAACCAAAACCTGGGTGTATACTATCTGCTCCTGTTAAACATGCTGTTTCTAATATTGCTTTTATATTTAAATAACTTTTATTAGATGGTGCTGGTCCTACACAAATTGCTTCATTTGCTAATCGTACATGTAATGCATTTTTATCTGCTTCTGAATAAATAGCTACTGTTTTAATTCCCATTTCTCTACATGCTCTTATTATTCTAACAGCAATTTCTCCTCTATTTGCAACTAACACTTTTTTTAACATCTATTTTCCTCCTTTTTATGCACTTAATTGTTTTCTTACACTAGAACAAAAGTGGCATTATTAAAATTTCTTAATCTTTTATATTACTTTTCATACACCATCTTTGTTCACTCACGAAAATTGCAAAGCAATTTTCTGTAAAATGTATTTATATTATAATAGAACAAAAGAGGAATGATTAAAATTTTATGACCTTTTAGATTACTCTTCATGCCTCGTTTTTGTTCGCCCGCGAAAATTGCAAAGCAATTTTCTGTGGAATGCTTTATATTATAGGAAGTTCAGAGAACTTTCCTATAATATAACAAACCATAAAAAGACAGTTTATATTACTGTCTTTTCATTATTATACCTATTTTTTTTATTTTTTTCAAGTTAGTATAAATGGTCAAATTTATTAATCTTTCTTCTCT
The DNA here is from genome assembly GCA_947364715.1 of uncultured Clostridium sp. GTDB lineage: Bacteria > Bacillota > Clostridia > TANB77 > CAG-508 > CAG-269. Next base: position 38,831 of record CANAUI010000007.1, on the reverse strand, counting down.
ATTACTTCATTTTTATTTTTATAAATACTATTTTTAGGAATAACACCTCTTACACAAGATAATGGATAAATATTTGAATTTTTTCCTACAACAGTTCCTGGATTTAATACAGAATTACAACCTACTTCTACATTATCTCCTAACATAGCTCCTACTTTTTTTCTATTTGTTTCTATTTTTTCTTCTCCATTTTTTATAACAACTAATTGTTTATCTGATTTTACATTAGATGTAACAGCACCAGCCCCCATATGTGCTTTATACCCTAAAATAGAGTCTCCTATATAGTTATAATGTGGAACTTGAACTTTATTAAATAAGATAACATTTTTTAATTCTGTTGAATTACCAACAACAACACCTTCTCCTACAATAGCATTTCCTCTAATAAAAGCACAATGTCTTACTTCTGCTTCTTTTCCTATGATAGCTGGTCCATTAATATATGCAGTTGATGCTACTTTTGCAGTTTTTGCAATCCAAATATTTTCTCCTATTTTTTTATATTCTTCTTTATCTAATTTTTCACCTAATTCTAAAATATATTCCCCTATATTTGGTAACACTTCCCATGGATAGGTATTTTTTTCTAATAATTCTTTTGCTATTGTTTCTTCTAAATTATATAAATTTTTAATTTTACACTCTTCCATTTTAAATCTCACTTTCCTTTCAAACGGTCTAAGGAAACTTAACATTGTTGTATATGTAAGAATCTTCGATTTTTCCTATACCATAACAAATTGGATTTTGAGCACATCCTCAAAATCCCTCAAAATTTATTCCAAAATTTTTCATACAGTTCTTTTGCTGTTTTTGGACTATCTACCCCTTCTTTATTTTTTACAGGTGCAAAGTCTTCTTCTCTCTTTCCTCTTAGAATTGCAATATCATCAAATATTTCGAAAGCATCAAAAATAAATGATTCAAATTTAAAAGAATTTGGCTCTGTTGGAATAACTTCCTTTCCTTCTTCATCTATATATGTGTTTTTCTTAAAAGCACTGTGATAAATTAATGTTTCTTTACTAATTTTTTCTATTGCTTCTATTGTATATAAATTACACATTATATGGGATTCTCCATATTTTAATTCTCCATTCTCGTCTACCTCTTCTGCCATTTTTTCTGGTAATTCTGTATATTCAATAACTTTTGGATGGCCATTCATCTTACAAAATACTCCTACTCTTTCATGTGGATTAGCCTTTACTACTGATTTTGAAGCAATTTGTACTTTTTTCTTAATTGCCAATCCCAATAAAATAGTATCAATCATTTTTAACAAAGCATTGTCGACAGAGCCTATAAATACCCATTTTATTCCTTTTTCTTTCATTTCTGCCAAACAACCACTTGCTCTTAAAGAAGAATATGTACCACCATTTCCATCAGATGCTTCTTTTATTTTCATATCTTTTCCAACTAACAATTTTCCATTTATATCTAATAATGGTAATTCACTTTGTGCAAAAAATCTTACAAAAGATTTATCATATCCAAAATAGTTATGTTTTTCCATAAATTCAATAGTTTCTTCATTGTTTTCTTTACTAGTCATAATATACCAAGGTATAATTTTTTTGTATTTTTGATTTGCTTCTTTTAAATTTTCTGCTAAAATTTCAAATAAATATTTTCCTTTTCCATAGACATCTAATTTAAAACTTCCTTTTGGTCCAGAATGCCCTAATCTTGTTCCTTGACCTCCTGCCATTGTAACAACAGCATATTCACCTTTTTCTAGCACTGCTTCTGCTAATCTTTGGCATTCATCTTTTTGCTCTTCTGATAATTTTTTCTTATCATAATATGGTAATGGTTCTATTTTATTTTCTTTTATTTCTATTTCTCTTTTTGTATTATCATATAACTCTTTTAGTTGATGAAAATCAATTTTACTAATTTGTTCTATTAATTCTTGTTTTTGTTTTTCCTCTAATTGTCCTATTAATTTTATAATATGTTCTTGATTATACATTTTTAATAAGTCTATTATATACTGTACTTTATCCATTTTGTTTTCGCCCCTTTTAGCTAATATATTATAGTATATGTTTTTATTTTAATATTGACATTCTATCATAACACTATTTTTTTATCAAGTTTTTTCGAAAACTTGTCATAAACCTTCAAACTCCCCAATATAAATTAATTAAAGCAATTAGCGCTTGTATCAAAAGCTGTTATTAATTTTAATAAATAGAACAACAGAAGCATGATTAAAATTTTATGACCTTTTAGATTACTTTTCATGCCTTGTCTTTGTTCGCCCGCGAAAATTGCTTTGCAATTTTCTGTGGAATATATTCATATTATAGGAAGTTCAGAGAATTTTCCTATAATATAAAATAAAAATTAAGATAGATGAAGATATTAAAAGATAATCGTTCATTTATAGTAAGAGGAGGTATACAGATGGAAAATACAAGATTGTATCAAGACATCGCAAAAAGGACTGATGGTGATATTTATGTAGGAGTTGTTGGTCCTGTTAGAACTGGTAAATCTACTTTTATAAAAAGATTTATGGATTTATTAGTAATTCCTAACATTGATAACGAATATAAAAAGGAAAGGGCTAGAGATGAATTGCCACAAAGTGCAGGTGGTAGAACTATCATGACAACTGAACCAAAATTCATTCCTAATGAAGCAATAGAAATCACCTTAAATGATAATTTAAAATTCAAATCAAGATTGGTAGATTGTGTTGGATATTTAGTAGATAATGCTATTGGTTATCTAGAAGATGATATGCCAAGAATGGTAAAAACACCTTGGTCTGATGAAGAAATTCCTTTTGAAATTGCTGCTGAAATTGGGACAAAAAAAGTAATTCAAGAACATTCTACTATTGGTGTTTTAGTAACAACTGATGGAACTATTACAGATATTCCAAGAGAAGACTACATAAAGGCTGAAGAAAGAGTTGTTAATGAATTAAAATCTTTAAATAAACCATTTATTATTCTATTAAATTCTAATGACCCTGATTCAGAATATACAAAAGAGCTTGCAGATACCTTAAGTGAAAAATACAATACATCTGTTATGCCTCTTAACTGTGAATATTTGACTATAGAAAATATTAATACTATGTTTTCTAAAGTATTATATGAATTTCCACTTGACCAAGTTTGTATTAAATTTCCTAGATGGATAGATGGATTAGACATGTCACATCCTTTAAAAGTAGAATTATTTAAACAAATTAAAAATGCTTTTTCTAATGCAAATGTCTTAAAAGAAATATCAAGCTGTGCAGATATTATTAAACAAACAGAAATCATTTCCAAAACTTCTATAACAGATATTCAATTAGGTACTGGAAGAGTAAATGTAGAAATTACTTTAAAAGAAGAATTGTTCTATCAAGTACTTACAGAAATTACAGGTGTTCCTGTTTCTAATGAAGGTGATTTATTTGGCATTATTTCTGAATTAGCTGATGTTAAAAAGAAATATAATAAAATTGCTTATGCATTAGATGAAGTTAATAGAAAAGGTTATGGTATTGTAACACCTTCGATGGATGAATTAATTTTAGAAGAACCTGAAATGGTAAAACAAGGCTCTAAATTTGGAGTAAAATTAAAAGCTATGGCTCCTTCTATTCACCTTATAAAAACAAATGTTGCAACTGAAGTATGTCCAATTGTCGGCTCTGAAAAACAATCTGAAGAATTAGTAAATTATTTATTATCTGGATTTGAAAGCGAACCTCAAAAAATTTGGGAATCAAATATATTTGGAAAAAGTTTACATGAGTTAGTTAATGAAGGTCTACAAACTAAGCTTGCTAAAATGCCTGAAGAAGCTCAAATTAAATTACAAGAAACTTTAGAAAGAATTGTTAATGAAGGTAGTGGCGGATTAATTTGTATTATTCTTTAAGATTTTAGATATGAACTATATAATTTTATAAGTATTAATCATTTTGTTACATGTCATTTTTTAGGGCGAAGGTATATACCTGGTATATATCTTCGTCCTACACTTGCATAATAATATTATTAACATTTACAAATTTTTTCTTCTTAATTGTCCACATGCTGCATCTATATCTGAGCCTAACTCTCTCCTAATAGTTGCAACAATTCCATGGTCATTTAAATAATCTCTAAATTTCATAATATTCTCATTTGAGCTTTTTACATATGCTCCATTCTCAATTTTATTAATTGGAATTAAATTTACATGACAAAGCATTCCTTTTAATAAATTTACTAATCTTTTAGCATCTTCTAAATTATCATTATTCTCTTTTGCTAATGCATATTCAAAAGAAATTCTTCTATTTGTCTTTGCTATATAGTCTTTACAAGCTTGTAATAGTTCCTCTATAGGATATGTATTATTTACAGGCATCATGCTATTTCTTTGTTTATCTGTTGTTGCATGTAAAGAAACAGATAATGTACATTGAATATTTTCTTCTGCTAATTGATAAATTTTTGGAACTAATCCACTTGTAGATATACTAATATGTCTTGCTCCTATGTTTAATCCTTTAGGATGATTAATTATTCTAATTGATTTTACTACATTATCATAATTATCTAATGGCTCTCCAATTCCCATAAAAACAATATTAGAAATTCTAACATTTGCGTCTCTTTCTACAGACATAATTTGTTCAATAATTTCTCCTGAACTTAAATTTCTAGCAAATGGAATTCCTGTTGATGCACAAAATTTACATCCCATTTTGCAACCAATTTGAGAAGATACACAAATACTAAATCCATGATGATATTGCATTAATACAGTTTCTATTGCATTTCCATCTAAAACATCAAATAAATATTTTCTTGTTCCATCTGATGCTTCTTGCTTTTTTAATATTTTAAACTCTTTTATTTCATATATTTGTTCTAATTTTTCTCTTAGTTCTAATGAAAGATTTGTCATTTCGTCAAAACTTGATACTCTTGCTTCATAAATCCACTTATAGATTTGTTCAGCTCTAAATGGCTTTTCCCCAATTTCTTTTAGTTCTTCTTTTAATTCTTCTAAAGTATAGTCCTTAATATTTTTCATTTTCTTTCCTCTCTTATTTTTATATCAATGATTTTAATATTATGGTAAGAAATATTATTTTTTTAAACTCTTTTTAAAAATTGTTAATTTCTTTTGGAATAATAATATTTTTAGGTCTATTTACTTTTATCAATTGTTGATAATTGTCAAATATTTTATAATCTTTTCCATAAAAAAACATCAACAGACCTCTTCTAATTTTATCTAATTTTGTTTGTTTTATAACAATCAAACCTGTTTCTGTTTTTTTATGTCTCATAAATAATCACCAACCTTTATTTTTCTAAAATCTTATCTGCCAATTCTTCCATTTGAGATATATTTTCATCATTCATTGTTGATTTTATAGTTATCATAGGTGTTAAAAGATTTATATTTTTCATTTCTTCTAAAATTTCTTTCATACATTTTCCAGCTGAAGGCGCCCATGAACCATTTTCTATAATTCCTACTGTTCTATTTTGATAACTTCTTTCTTTTAAATGTTCTAAAAATTGTTTCATTGGTGGAAATAGTCCTGCATTATAGCTAGAAGATGCAACAACTAAATGAGAATATCTGAATGCATCCTCAACCGCTTCTGCCCAATCTTCTTTTGTCAAGTCTGCTAACACAACTTTTTTCGCACCTTTTTGTTTTAAAATTTCTACTAATTTTTGAGTAGCTTTTAGAGTATTTCCATATATAGAACTACAAGCTATATAAATTCCCTCTTCTTCTGGCTTATAACTACTCCATGTATTATATTTATCAATATAATACCCTAAATTTTCTTTTAAAATTGGACCATGTAAAGGACAAATCATTTTAATATCTAATGTTTCAGCTTTTTTTAATAAAGCTTGTACTTGCATTCCATATTTTCCTACAATTCCAAAATAATATCTTCTTGCTTCACAATCCCATTCTTCATCTACATCTAAAGCCCCAAATTTACCAAATCCATCTGCTGAAAATAGAATTTTTTCTGTTTGCTCATAAGTCACCATAACTTCTGGCCAATGTACCATTGGTGCCATAAAGAATTGTAATTTATGTTTTCCTATATCTAATATATCTCCTTCTTTTACCACAACACTTCTATTAGATAAATCAATTTCTTTAAAGAAATTTGCTAATATATTAAAAGTAAGTTGATTTCCAACAATCTTCATTTTTGAATATTTTTTAGTCAATAGCCCTATATTATATGCATGATCTGGCTCCATATGAGAAACAATTAAATAGTCTAGTTCTTCCCCCTCTAATGCTTTTTCTAAATTTTCTACCCATACATCTGTTAATTTTTCATCAATTGTATCTAATACAACATTTTTTTCATCTTTTATTAAGTAAGAATTGTATCCCATTCCATTTTCTAATACATATTGACCTTCAAATAATTTTATATTTTTATCACTCGCTCCAATATGTAGAATGTCCTTTGAAATTATCATATCACTCATAATTTTCCTCCTATATATTTTATTTTTTATTTGTTATTATTAAACATATTTTTCTACTAATACTACTGTTCTTCCACTTCTTGTTGTTCCTGTAAATTCTTTTATAATAAATCTTCCTTTTCCTCTAATAGTTATTATATCACCACATTTTATTTGTTTTGAATTTTTTGTTTCATTTTGTCCATTTACAAATACTCTTTCTTGTGTAATAATTTCTGAAGCTTTACTCCTAGAAGTTCTAGCTAAATCAGATACAATATTATCTAATCGTAATGAAGGAACAATAATACTAACCTCTTCTACCTTTATTTCTAATTTTCTTACATTTTGTATTTTTTCTATTTCTAACTTAGCATTTTCAAATCTTGTAAGAGATTGTAGCTGTGTTTGTAATACATCAGCAAATTCACTAATAGTTATAATATCTGCACTTTCTTGTCCAACAAGAATATCTCCTACTTTTTCTCTTTTTAACCCTAGTTTAACAATTCCTCCTAAATAGTTTCTATGTGTGTATTTACCTTTTTCTTCTTCTGGTAATGTTATTCTTACCACTTTAAAAATCTTATCATAATTTTTTTCTAACATTTTATTATCAAACTTTTCAGGAAAAATAATTAACATCTTTCTTTCTGCATCTTCATACCCACCATATAATATAAAATTTTTAAATTGTATTTTTCTTAAAAAATTTTCTACTAGTGATACTTGATACATATCTAAAAAATCTGTATTTTCAATTTTTTCTCTTTTTGACGATATTTCTATTTTGTCTAATACTTGTGATAAACATAATTTATCTTCTTGCTTTCTATAATCTTTTAATAATTCTTGTTTATTCATTTAGATTTTATCTCTCCTTTTTCATTATCTTCCTTATCCATATTCTCTTTTACCATGTTTTTTTGTATATCTTGTACAATATAGTCATCATCTAAATGATAAATTTTTTCTAACTCCTCAACACTTCCATGTTGAATAAATTTATCTGGATATCCATAAGCTTTTATTTCTATATCTTTTATATTATTATCAATTATTAATTCTTTTATCGATGTACCTAATCCATTAATAACTGTTCCATCTTCTATTGTAACTACTTTCTTTGTTTTTTCTATAGATTTTTTTAATGTTTTTACATCTAATGGTTTTAAAAATCTAACATTAATCACTTCTGCCTCTATATTCATATTTTTAAGTTTTTTAGCAATTTTTGTTCCTTTTGCTACTGTTTTTCCAATTGTTAATATAGATATATCTTTCCCTTCTTCTAGTATTTCTGCTTTTCCTTCTTCTATTTTTTCATGTTTTTTAAATGTCTCTTTACTTTCTCCTCCTCTTGGATATCGAATAATAACTGGTTTTTTCAAATCTACTGCAAATTCTAACATATCTTCTAATTCTTGAAAATCTTTTGGTGCTAAAATTGTTAGATTTGGAACTAATCTAAAAAATGACATATCTAAAATCCCTTGATGAGTTTCTCCATCTGCTCCAACAATACCTGCTCTATCTACACACATAATAACTGGTAAATTTTGAAGAGCAATATCATGTATTACCTGGTCATATGCTCTTTGATAAAACGATGAATAGATAGGAACAACTGGTATCATTCCATCAATTGCCATACCTCCTGCTAATCCTAATGCATGTTGTTCAGCAATTCCTATATCAAAAAATCTATTAGGAAATTCTTTAGAAAACTCAGTAAGTCCTGTTCCATCTTTCATAGATGCTGTAATTGCTACAATCTTTTTATTTTTCTTTGCTAATTCTAGCAATTTATCTCCAAATACCTTGGAATAATCTTTGCTTTTTTCTTTTTTAGATTTTCCTGTTTCAATATCAAATGGTCCAGTTGCATGAAATTTATCTGGATTTTTTTCTGCTATTTCATATCCTTTGCCCTTTTTGGTTAATACATGAATCAAAACTGGATTATCTATTTGCTTACTTAAAGTTAATATACTTTGTAATTCTTCTAAATTATGTCCATCAACTGGTCCTAAATAAGTGAAACCAATATCTTCAAAAAACATTTTTGGTATAATTAATTGTTTAATACTTCTTTTTATAACTTGTACCATTTTAACAATTGGTTTTCCTATTGCTGGTATTTTATTAATTCTATTTTTCATTATAACATTTGACCTTGTATACATTTTTTTTGTTCTTAATTTACTTAGTAGCATATTTAGTCCACCAATATTTGGTGAAATACTCATCTCATTATCATTTAAAATAATTGTCATTTTAGTTTTGCTATATCCCACATCATTTAGTGCCTCTAATGCCATCCCTCCTGTTAAAGCTCCATCACCAATAACTGCTAATACAGAATAGTCTTCTCCTTTTAAATCTCTTGCCCTTGCCATTCCTAATGTAGCTGATATAGAAGTGCTACTATGTCCTGTATTAAAAAAATCATATGTTGATTCATTTGTTTTTGGAAAACCTGCAATTCCATTTAATTTTCTTAGTGTTTTTAAACTTTCTCTTCTTCCTGTTAAAATTTTATGTACATAAGTTTGATGTCCTACATCCCATACTATTTTATCTTTTTTAAAATCAAAGATATTATGTAATGCTAATGTTAATTCAACCACTCCTAAATTTGAAGCCAAATGTCCACCATTTTTTGATACAACTTCTAATATATATTTCCTAATTTCTTCTGCTAATTTTTGTTCTTCTAAAATATTTAATTTTTTAAAATCCTCTGGAGCATTTATATTTTCTAACATATTATCACCTTTTATCTTAATCTATATTTCTATTTTATATTTTTATATTAATTCACAGTCAACTAATATTCTTTATTCCTTGAATCATCAATAAAGGTACTACAAAATATATGTAATGATTTTATCATATTTTTTTTGTTTTTTCTACAAATTTGTTGTATTTTTTATTTCTTGTGTTAAAATATAATTATACTTTACAAGCCACAAATATTTTTTAATTTAATGGTCAATGTATAGTGAAATAGATATATTTTGAAATAAATTATGGGAGGATATACATGAAAAAAAGTTTTTTAATTACCTTATTTTTAATTCTAATTTTAGTAGCAAATATCTCTTTAGCATCTTACAATAATGTTATAATGACAGTTGTTGAAGAGCCTGTTTGCACAATAAAAATTGGAGAAAATTCAAATTTTGAAAAAAGATTAATCGAAAAAGATTTAAATAACAAAAAAGTAACCATTCAATTACAAGTAACCAATGAAGAATCTTATTTACAACCAACAGGAGAAATTATGTTAGTAATTGATAATTCTAAAAGTATGGACGATATTGTCGAAGGAACAACTACTAGAAAAGATTTAGTAATTAAATCTGCTAATACATTAGTTAATAATATTTTAAAAGGAAATGATAATCTAAAAATTGGTGTTGTTAGTTTTTCAACAAATGAAGATGTTTCATTAGAAGGAACACTTAATGATGCAAATTTAGTTTCAGATTTATCAACAGACCCACAATCATTGACATCTGCAATTTCTAATATTCAATATACAGGACCTAGAACAAATTTACAAGCTGGATTAAATTTGGCTAGTCAATATTTTACATCAGAAGATAATAACAAATATGTTATTGTTTTAACAGATGGTATTCCAAATGTTGCTTTAGATTATGATGGTATTTATTTTTCAGATGATGTGATTAATAAAACAAAATCAGAATTACAAACTTTAGAAACTTCTGGATTTAATGTTATTACAATGCTTACAGGTATTGACTATCCTGATTTAACCCCAGGAACAAGAGATGATAATAAAACATATGCAGATATTATTGAAGAAGTTTTTGGTACAGAAGATGATCCCACAGTTGGTAGATTTTATTATATACAAGATTCTAAAATTGAACAAACTATTACTGATAACATCTACAACGACTTATTACCAATTAGACAAGGATTAAAAGATATTGTTATTACAGACTATTTCCCACAAGAAATTATTGATAATTTTGAATTTGCTTATGTTTCAGAGCCAAATATTGGAACTATTTCAACTGATGTAGATACTAAAAATAATTCTATTACATGGACAATTGCTGAACTACAACCAGGAGAAACAGCTACTGTCCAATATACTTTAAGTTTAAAAGAAAATTTTGATAGTAATATTGTTGGTAAAATCTTAGATACAAATAAAAAGGTAGATATTTCTTATGTAGATTTTAATAGTGAAACAATAGAAGATACCTCTGATGTAACACCAAAATTAAAACTTACAGAACCACCTGTAGTTCTACCAGCTGCTGGTATCCAAATTATAATTACATTATTTATACTAACTGTTGGTTTACTTATCTACTCATTTGTTAGATTTACTATTATTAATAAAAATATGAAATTTTAATTTATATGTTATTGATAAATTTTATCAATGGGCTGAGGCTACTTTTTAAAGTAAACTCAGTCCTATATATTATTAAAGAATTTCAATTATGTCCCTTTGTTCTATTATAATTCATTTTCTATTGTTAATAATCTATTATATTTTGCAACTCTATCTGTTCTACATGGTGCCCCAGTCTTAATTTGCATACTATTTATGCTAACAGCAATATCTGCAATTGTGGTATCTTCTGTTTCTCCTGACCTATGAGAAATAATAGTTTTATATCCATTTTGTTTTGCCATTTGAATTGTATCTAAAGTTTCTGTTAATGTTCCTATTTGATTTGGTTTAATCAAAATAGCATTTGCTACTTTTTTATCAATTCCTCTTCTTAGTCTTGACATATTAGTTACAAATAAATCATCACCCACAAGTTGTATTTTATTTCCTAATTTTTCAGTTAAAATTTGCCAATTTTCCCAATCTTCTTCTGCTAATCCATCTTCTATAGATATAATTGGATATTTCTCACATAAATTCACTAAATAATCTATCATCTCTTTATTACTTTTTAATATATCTGTTTTCCAAAAATAATATCCATCTTTTCCTATCTTTTTAGCTTCTTCTTTCATTTCTGTACTTGCTACATCTAATGCTAAAGCAATTTCTTTCCCTGGCTCATATCCTGCTTTTTTAATTGCTTCTATAATAACATCTAATGCCATTTCTTCATTATCTAAATTAGGTGCAAATCCTCCTTCATCTCCTACTCCAACAGAAAAGCCTTTTTCTTTTAATACTTTTTTTAAAGTATGATAAATTTCTGCTCCTCTTCTCAATCTTTCAGCAAAAGTAATATCACCTATTGGCATAATCATAAATTCTTGTATACTAATATTATTTTCTGAATGTTTTCCACCATTTAATATATTCATCATAGGAATAGGTAATTCTTTGGCATTAATTCCTCCTATATATCTATATAATTCCATTCCTAACGAATTACTTGCTACTTTTGCCACTGCTAAGGAAACCCCAAGAATTGCATTTGCTCCCAAATTAGATTTATTTAAAGTATCATCTAATCTTATCATTTCTTCATCTATTTTTCTTTGCTCAAATATATTCATTCCAATTATTTTTTTACTAATCTTTTTATTTACATTTTCAACAGCTTTTGAAACACCTTTTCCCTGATAGCGATTTTTTTCTCCATCACGTAATTCTACTGCTTCAAAACTTCCTGTAGATGCACCTGATGGAACTGCTGATATTCCGCATATCCCTTCTTCTGTTACTACTTTTACTTGCAATGTAGGATTTCCTCTTGAATCTAATATTTCAATTGCCTCTACACTTTTAATTAATGAATTCCTTTTCATAAAACTCCTCCTTCTAATTACATATATATACATTTTTTACAGTTTCATGAAATCTATACAAAAACAAAAATATTTTAATTTTTAACTTACTTTTTTGTTTCTTAATTCATATGCATATTGTAAAGTCACTTCATTAATTTCTCCTGAAGAAATTCTGGCAATTTCTTCTATAACTTCATTTTCCTGTAATAATTTAATTTGTGTTTTAGTTCTTTCTTCTTTAACATCTTTACTAATAAAATAATTATAATCTGCAACTGCTGCAATATTAGGTAAATGAGAAATACACATTATTTGATGTTTTTCAGCAATGGCTTTTAGCTTTGTCGCTACAGAATTTGCTACTTTTCCACTAATCCCTGTATCAATTTCATCAAATGCTAATACAGGTATCTTATCTGTATCTGCCAATACCTTTTTAATTGCTAACATAGTTCTTGACATTTCTCCTCCTGATGCAATTTTTGATAATTCTTTCTCATCTTCTCCTAAATTTGTAGTAATATAAAACTTAACAATATCTTTTCCATTTTTAAAAAATTCGTCTTTTTTATATTCTACTTTTACACTAATTTTAGCATTTTTCATTTCCAAATCAATTAATTCTTGATTAATAGATTGACTTAATTTTTCTGCATGTTTTTTTCTTATACTACTAATCTTTTCCCCTAATGTATTCATTTCTTCTTGTATCTTTTCTAATTCTTTTTTTAATGTTTTATTGTATTCTTCTAAATTTTCTAAATATTCAATTTCTTGCTGTATTTGTTTATTATATTCTAATATCTCTTGTATGCTATTTCCATATTTTCTTTTTAATGAATAAATAATATCTAATCTCTCTTCTATTTCATTTCTTTCCTCTACATCAAAATATATATCATCTTTATATCCACTAATATCTCTTGATAATTCTTGTAATTCATAATATGAACTTTTTAAACAATTGCCTACTTTTTCATATTTTTTATCAATATTTTCTATCTTTTCTAAGGCTCGAATTACAATACTTAAACTTTCTATAGTATTTTCAACCAATACACTATCTGCCTCAGTTAAATTTTCTACTATTTTTTCTGAGTTTAAAAATAGTTTTCTTTTTTCTTCTAGTGTTTCTTCTTCATTTTCTTTTAATTTTGCTTTTTCAATTTCTTCTGTCTGATATCTTAATAAATCTAATTTTCTTTGTCTTTCTTTATCATCTCCATAATTGTGTTTTAATTTTTCTTTGATTTCTAAATAACGATTATATAATGTTTTATATTTTTCCTTATCTTTACCTAAGATTTCTACACCAATAAATCCATCTAAATATTTCAAATGTAATTTGCTGTCTAATAAATTTTGATTATCATTTTGACCATGTATTTCAATAAATTGTTTCATAAAATCTTTTAACTCATTTACTGTTACCATTCTTCCATTTATTTTACACATATTTTTACCATTTACATTAATTTCTCTTGAAACAATTATATTTCCCTCTATAGATTTTTCATTTTCTGGACAATACAGACAAAGTTCAACAAAAGAATTTGATTCTCCTTTTCTTATCATATCTTTTGAAAATCTGCCACCTGATATAATCTCAAGTGAATCAATAATTAAGGTTTTTCCTGCACCAGTTTCTCCTGTTAGGATATTCAATCCTTTGTTAAAATCTATATTTAACTCTTCTATAATCCCTATATTTCTAATATGTAAAGATGATATCATATTCTATTCCTCAACTTTCTTTTTTTGAATAACACTAAAAAAATGTTCGCCTTTATTGTATCTTCAATTTTTAAAATTGTCAATACTTTTTACGAACATTTTTTCTTTTTTACACATATTTTTAAACCATTATCTTGTAACCTTTTTATTTATGCTGTTTTAACATCCATATAATTTTATTATATTCTAAAATATATTCATCAATTAAACTAGATGTTGAATATATATGATGTTCATCAGCTAATTTCTTTATTGTCATAACTTTTTGTAATAAACTTTCAAAATCTTTTAATATTTTATCTAAAACAATTTCTCCCTCTATTTTGGCATTTTGTGCTTCTTCAATACATGTTTTTTCTAAATAATCTTTCATTGTACCTAATGGTTGTTTATCTAATGTTAATATATGCTCTGCAATTTCATCAATTTCTGCATTTATTTTGTCATAATATTCTTCTAGTTTCTCATGTAGCACAAAGAAATTTTTTCCTTTCACATTCCAATGATAATTTTGTAATTTTCTATAAAATACATTTAAATCTGCTAAAAATTCATTTAGCTTATTTGCCATTTCTTCCATTTCTTCACTCCTTTCATTATATACACATTTTTTCCTTTTTTTCATTTTTTATTCAAATTCATTTTGTATTCATATTTTTTATAGATTTGCACATACTAAAATCAGAAAATAATTTTTCAAGGAGGTCAAAAATGAATAAACCAGAATATATTTTAAATGAAATCAATAAAGGTATAAAAATGGGAATGGACTCTATTTCTTCTATTGCCGAAAAAGTTACAGATGATAAATTAAAAGATGATTTACAATCTGAATATAATCAATATAATACGATTTTAAATGATGTAAATAATGAGCTTGGAAAATATGAAGAATTCCCAAAAGAATTAAATCCTGCACAAAAAATGATGGGATGGTTTGATATTCAAATAAGTACTTTAACAGATAATTCTGATTCTAAAATTGCAGAAATGTTAATTAAGGGCACTAATATGGGTATTATTGAGGGTGTCAAATTATTAAATAATAATCCTGAAACAACAGATACTATAAAAAATATTTTAACAAATTTTATTCAATTTCAAGAAAATAATATTGAAAGACTAAAAAAATATTTATAATTGTAAGAAAATACTTGCACACAAATTCATGCATAAATTTGTGTGCTATATTTTTTATTTTTTTGCTAATAGTAACTAATATGACTAATTCATATATTACTCATTTATTAATTTAAAAAATCTTTTTTTCTTTTGTTCATCATTTGATGAATCTATAAACTGTATTTTATTTTCTATATGTGTATCTTCACACAATAGGTTATTTTCTTTTAACGATTTCTTTAAATGTTTTGCTAAATATGGTGCTCCATCAAAAAATTTTACTTGTCCTAAAACTTCTTGTATTTCCTTCTTTATTAATGGATAATGTGTGCAACCTAAAACAACATTTTTTATTTTTCCTTTATATTGTTCTAAATGAACTTTTAAATAAGATTTTATACTATCTTTATTTCCTTGTTCTATAATATCTGCTAGTCCTACACAAGGAAATAAAATAGTTTTATAATTATTATATTTTTGAAATAAAAGCTTAAATTTTTCATTTTCAATTGTCCCTTTTGTAGCCATAACCAAAGTTTGGTCATAATAGGCATAATCATATACCATTTTATAGGCAGGCTCTATAGCTATAAATGGTATATTCTTATACTTCTTTCTTAAAATTTCAGCATTTACACTTGCGGTATTACAAGCTATAACAATTGTCTTACAATTTTTCCTTAAAAATAAATTTACAATATTTTCACATAAATCATTGATTTCCTTAGCACTTTTGTCTCCATAAGGATTATTTTTTGAATCACTATAATATATATATCTTTCATTTGGTAATACTTTTAAAATTTCTTTTAAGACTGTAACTCCTCCAATCCCAGAATCAAATATACCAATTGCTTGATTTCTATTCATTTATTTTTCCTCTTATTCTTAGCTTTTTTCTTTTATTTTTACACATTACACTTATATAATGTACTATCTTATATAATTGGTACGAATAAGCTGTTCTTTTTCTGGTATTTCTATTCCTGCTTTTTTGCCTTGTTCTATACATTTTAATAACCAGGCCATATTATTGCCTAATGTTCTCATTGTTTGCATACCTTCTTCATCTTGCATTACTTCTTGAGGTGTATTTCCATGTACCATATTCCAATATTGTGATGATACAACTGGCATATTATTAATTGTAAAGTATTTGTTTAATTGCTCAAATGTTGAGGTTGCTCCTCCTCTTCTACAACTCACCACACAAGCTCCTAATTTATTTTGAAACACTGGTTTTCCTGCATAAAATACTCTATCCATAAATGAAGTAATCATTCCTGTTGCTGAAGCAAAATGTACTGGTGTTCCAAATACAAATCCATCTACTTCTTTCGCTTTTTCAATAAATTCATTTACTTTATCATCTACAAAACATTTTCCTGTTTTTTTACAACTACCACAACCAATACATCCTGCTATAGGTTTTACTCCTAACCACACAAGTTCTGTCTCTATATCTTGTTTTTTTAATTGTTTTTCTACTTCTTTTAATGCTGTATATGTACACCCTTCTTTATGTGGTCCTCCATTAACTAATAATACTTTCATCATTTTCACTTTCCTTTCAGTTTTATAATATTTTTATTTCATTACTAATATATTATTCTATTCATTTTTGAGTACTATCTGTTACATTTTAGTCTATATATTTGAAAAATAACCAAGTAAATATAATTACTATTTTAAAATTGTTTTTATTTTTCCTTTTCCTTCTTGAGAAGTAACTTCCAATATTGCTCCATTTACCATAGCAAATTGTGGTGCCACATGTCCTATATCTGCATCACAAATAATTGGTATATCCAAATTTCCTAAAACATCTTTTACTGTTTGATTAAAATCTATACCATAATCATTTCTAATAAACAATGGTCTTCCAAATATAATCCCATTACAATTTTCAAAATATCCTGATTCTTTCATTTGCCATAATGTTAAAAACATAGTTGATGTACTCATTTCGAAAACCTCTAGAAACCATACAATTCCATCTTCTTTATATTTCTCAATATAGTCTTTAACTTTATCATATTTTGTTCCAATCAAAGCTTTTATACAATCTAAACAACCACCAATAGCTCTTCCTCTAAATTCTATTTTTTCTTCACCTTTTAAATTTATCCATCTTGTTTCTTGTGTTAAGTTGTATACTTTCTCCAAATCTTCTGCTTTATTTTCAAAATTTTCTATGCTTTCTTGATTTTCAATTGGTTGTTCTGATTGTTCTATTCTAAAATCAATAATTTCTTCATGTTTTTCAAATGATATCTGTTCAATTTCTTCTCCACTTGCAATTTTTAGGGCATCTGTTAAATTTCTAAATAAAGGTTTCATTGCATATTTTCTTATCATTTCGCAATAAATAGATGGTCTTTCTAACATAATATTCCACAAATAATTAATACTGGTTATATCTGAAAATCCTTGCATCCATTTTGGTTTTAGGGTCTTTATCTTTTCAAAATCCAAATATGGTATCATTTCTACTAGAAAATCTCCACCATCTGCAAATATTATTAGTTTGACTTTATCATTTTCTAATAATTCCATAAATTCTTTTGCTCTTTGCTTTCCTGATGCACTTCTTCCTCTTTCTTGTTTTCTAACACTTTCTGTTTCTATAATTTTATATCCCATTTCTTGTAATTGTTTTTCTGCTAATTCTAATTTTTTAATTTTTTCATTTTCGGCAATTCCTCCTGATGGTGCACAAATTCCTATAGTATCTCCTTTTTTTAAGTTTTCTGGATAATTCATAAACCACTCTCCTACCTTTCATTATAACTATATAACATTTTTTAGTATTTTACAATACAAAAATATTTTAAATGATATAGTTATAAGCCCTAAACTTTCACAAGTCTAAGGCTTACTCTTATTTATCACTAATATTAATTTATCATTAATAAATTTTAAATATTTTTAATATTTCTTTTCTTAAATACCATAAATGTTGGTATTACCATAATAATAAAATATGTTATGCAAAGTATTATTGACATTGTTATATTCATACCTTCCATATATGGTAAAGCTCCATTTGAATATATACTCAAATCCCAATTCATAGTCACAAAATATTTCATAAATTGTAAATTATATTCTATAACCAATTGATTAATAATAGCTGATGACATATATCCCAATAAAGAAATAGTAATTGCAAGTGTACCATTAGTAAATATTGTACTAATTGCAAATGCTAATGTTGATAATAAAATAATCATTGGTAATTGTGCTAATGTTTGTATACCTAAATTTGCAAATATATTCATTTCTTTTATAGTATTAGTATTAAAATTATATGCAACCACTGGCTCTGATAAACTACCAAATCCAAAAATAATACCTCCTATTAATGTTTGCATAATCAATGTAGTCATAATAATGAAAATAATCATAATTAATGTTGTAATTGCTTTTGACAATAAAATTTTATTCCTAGTATATGGTTTTACTAATAATAATTTTATAGTACCTTTATTAAATTCTTCACTCACAATAGTTCCTGATATCATAATAATTACAACAATTAAAAATACTCCAAATTGTTGATAGAAGTTTTCTAAAATTCCTTTTAAACTATTTGTATTATAAATATCTCTTCCTGTTTCTAATATATATCTACTTTCTTCTTTTCCTTTTAAATTGTCATTATATTGTAATTTTTCTTGATAAGTTAATTTTTCTACATTTTTAAAATCATTTAATAAACTATTAGTTGTCTGCAATTTTGAAATAGCTCTATTTAAATAATCACTTCCATATGGTATTTCTTTATTTAATCGAATCTCTGCAATTTCTTTTTCCATTTGTCTATTATTTAATTCTGATTCAACATTATTTAACACAGCTTTATCTTCTGTTTGACTTTTTTGAAGATTTAATACTTCTATTTGTTTTTCTGCTTTTTCTAAATCTTGTCTTGCAAAATATTTCCAGTCATTCTCATCTAACTTTGCAAGTAAATCATCAATTTCTTTATTAATTTCCTCTACTTGTGCCATATTTTTTTCTGCACCATATTGATAAGTGTTTCTTTCTGTTATATATGGTGAAATTCTTTCAGATATAATAGCTAACTTCCATTCTGTATCTTTGTATTTCTCTAGTATTTCACTTAATTGTATTTCTGACAATACATTAATATATATAGTCACATCACTTGTTTTTTCTGGATTCAGTGTTTTTAATTCACTCTTTAATGAATTAATATGATTTTCACTATATAAATAATAATTATATTGACTTTCATTATTAGCATATTTAAACATACAATTCATAAAAATTAACAATAAAAAAATTACAATCATTGTGATATAAATAGTTTTCTTTTTAAATATTTTAATTAATTCATTTTTTATTAAATTACTCAATTATATTCCCCCCTGTCTTTTCGAAAAATGCTTCTTCTAGTGTTTTTTCTTCTTGTTTAACTTCATAAATCTTTATTTTGTTTTCTACTAATTTTTCAATAATCTCTGGAACTTTTTCTTTTGATACATTTATCTTAAATCTATTATTATTAATTATAATACTTTCTTTTAAAATATCTTTAACAAGATTTGCATTATCTACTTCAAACAGTTGTAAATCTTGACATGTTTCTTTTTTGATTTCAGAAATTTCACTTGTTTCTATTACTTCTCCATTTTTTATAATACATACTTTATTACAGAAGTTATCCAATTCTGCTAAATTGTGACTAGAAATTAAAATAGCCATATTTTCCTTTGTTGCTAAATCTACTAATAATTCTCTCATTTCCTTAATTCCTTCTGGGTCTAATCCATTTGTTGGTTCATCTAATATTAATAAATTTGGTTTATGCAATATTGCTTGTGCAATTCCTAATCTTTGCCTCATACCTAAAGAATATTTAGATACTTTATCATTAATTCTATTTTCTAGTTTTACCAATTTTACTACATCATCAATTCTCTGTTTTGTAATTCCTTTATACAGATTTGCTACTAGTTTTAAATTCTCATATCCTGATAAGTACATATATATATCTGGATTTTCAACAATAGCGCCTACTTTTTTTATAGCATGTGTAAATTCCTTTTCAATGTCATACCCATTAATATTTACCTTTCCACTAGTAATACTTTGCAATCCTAAAATTAATTTTATAGTTGTTGTTTTTCCGTGCACCATTTGGTCCAATAAATCCTAAAATATCACCTTGCTTTATTTCTAAAGAAACTTTTTTTAGAATTGTTCTTTTTCCAAATTTTTTACACAAGTTTTCACATTTTAATATGGTTTCCATATATACTTTTCTCCTCCCTTTTAAAAAAATTTAACTTGTTTACTATTCTGAATTCTAACACATATTTATTGATTTACAATTGATTTTTTCTTAAGATTTTATGAATTTGTGTGCAATGGTTACAACTCACAGCCAACAAATATCGTTTCTTAGCTGTGAGTTGTAACTCGCAATTCTATTTTATTAATAACTTTTATTTTCTTTACTTGATTTTATTTCTCTATATACAATTTCTTCTATATATTCTATATTTTCATTTAAATTTTCCCTAATTTTTGTTCCACTAATAGTGTACTTCTCTCTAAGTCTATCTACTTGTATCTCTTTTATATCTAAACTTTTTGCAACATATTTCCCATAAGGCTCACTATTGTAGAAATGAGTAACAGAAATATCTTTTATAATATTTTTTAAATAATCTATTTGAATTTTTACACTTTCTTCATCTAATCCATATTGTGATGGTGGATTTTTAGCTAATAAAATCTTTACTTTTGGATATAGTTTTTTTATCCATTTAGCTCTTTGTTCTATTTCTATGTCTATCACATTTGTTTCATATACAATAACATAGAACTCGTCCATTTCTTTAATACCTTTTTCTATTAAATATTGATGCCCTTTATGTAATGGTGCAAATTTCCCTATTGTAAATCCAATTTTCATTTCTTTACTTCCTTCTTTTTTGTTTTAGATTACCCTTCATCTATATTATCCATCAATTCTTTGACTTCTCTCCAGCTTAATACTTTCAAACATTCATATTCTTTTGATAATTTTTTGGAAATCTCTTTTGTATTATCTGTTGATTTTAAATCTGCTACAATAATATTTCTAAAATATTCCTCTCTTCCATATAATATTTTAAATAAAGTAGACCTTAAAAATCCTTCTATCACTTCTTCTTGATTTTTTACTCCAATAATTAAATAAATTCCTTTACTTTTAAATTTTGTGTATGTATTAATATATATGATATTTTTTATAATTTCATATAAACCATATAAAGCTAATGTCCAAAAAATTGTATTTAATATAAATTCCATATAATTGCCTCCCATGGTTTTATTATATGTAATTTATCATGTTTTGGTGTGTCATTTTTCTATTGATTAATTTAAAAAAAAGCGTGCGTTAATGAAATCAAAAATTCCGACGCACACATAAAATTTCTTATTATATTAATTGTAATATAGCAACTTCTGCTCCATCTCCTCTTCTAGGACCTACTCTTAAAATTCTAGTATATCCTCCTACATTTTTACCTGCATATTTTGGAGCAATTTCATTAAATAGTTTTGCTGGTAAATCTACATTTTTACCTTCACTATTTGTTACTTTGTTTACTTTTCTCATGATTTTTCTTCTAGCATTTAGTCTTGATGGCATATCTTTTTGTCTTTTTTCAGTTGTTTCTTCTTTAACAACTTTCAAATATTCTTTACCATTTTTGCTTTTTACTAATTCTGTTACTTTATTACCTTTAGAATCTAATTTTGCTTTTACAATTTTTACTTCAACTTCTTCAAAGTTGTCTTTTTCTTTAATTGCTAATGAAATTACACTATCTGCAATTGATTTAACTTCTTTTGCTCTTGCTAAAGTTGTTTCAATTTTACCATACATAATTAAATCTGTTGTTAAAGTTTTTAATATTGCCATTCTGATATCTGTTTTTCTACCTAATTTTCTATTTTTAGCCAATTTTTTCACCTTCCTCTTTATTTAAATGTCAGGGGACACACCTCACTTTTGGTTATCTCCTTATTCTTATTTTATTTATTCATCTTCTTTCGCAAAATCTAATCCTAATGAACGTAATTTTGCTGTTACTTCATCAAATGATTTTTTACCTAGATTTCTTACTTTCATCATGTCTGTTTCAGATTTGTTTGTTAAGTCTTCAACAGTACTAATATTTGCTCTTTTTAAACAATTGAATGATCTTACTGATAATTCTAATTCTTCAATTGACATTTCTAACACTTTTTCTTTCTTTGATTCTTCTTTTTCAATCATAACTTGTGTGTTTTTAGCTGCTTCTGATAAATCAATAAATAATTCTAAATGTCCTGTCATTACTTTTGCAGCTAAACTCAATGCCTCATGAGCTTTTAAACTACCATCTGTCCATACTTCTATCACTAACTTATCATAATCTACCATTTGTCCTACTCTTGTATTTTCAACTTGATAGTTTACTTTTTTTACTGGTGTATAGATAGAATCTATTGGAAGTACAGATATATCTTGATTTGTTTTCTTATTCTTTTCAGAAGAATTATATCCTCTTCCTCTATCAGCAGTCATTTCAATATTTAAGTGACCACCTTCTGAAACAGTTGCAATATGTAAATCTGGATTTAATATCTCTACTGTTCCATCAGTAATAATATCTCCTGCCAATACTTCACCTTCACCTCTATGGTCTATTCTCAAGATTTTTTCTTCATTTTCTTCAAATTTTAACCTAACATTTTTTAAGTTTACTATAATTTCTGGTACATCTTCTACAACATTTGATACTGTTGAAAATTCATGTAATACACCATCAATCTTAGCACTTGTTATTGCACATCCTGGTAGTGATGAAAGTAATATTCTTCTTAAAGAATTTCCAATTGTTACTCCATATCCTCTTTCTAATGGTTCACATACAAATTTTGCATAATTTTTTGTATCATCTACCTCCAGACATTCAATATTTGGCTTTTCAAATTCTATCATTTTTACCTCCTAATATTCGAGATTATATCTCAAACTTTTTACAAACTTCATAGGTTTTTTTAGTAAAATCATTACAGTTTCTATCAAACCTTTATAACTAATTTTTACTATTATTTTGAGTAAAGCTCTACTATTAAATGTTCTTCAATTGGAATATCAATATCTTCCCTAGACGCTAATCTTAATACTTTACCACTGATTTTTTCGTTGTCTTTTTCTAACCAAGTTGGAACTGGTCTTTTAGCTGATTCTTCAATATTAGCTTTGATTGTTGAATTATCTTTTTTCATTTCTCTTACAGTAATAACGTCTCCTGGTTTTACTAAATAAGATGGAATATTTACTTTTTGACCATTTACTTCAAATTGAGCATGATTAACAAATTGTCTTGCTTGTGCTCTTGATGTTCCAAATCCTAATCTATATACAACATTATCTAATCTACTTTCTAAGATTTGTAATAAGTTTTCACCTGTTACACCTTTTTTATTTGAAGCCATTTCAAAATATTTTCTAAATTGTTTTTCTCCAACTCCATAATATGCTTTTGTTTTTTGTTTTTCTCTTAATTGAGTTCCGTATTCAGAAAGTTTTGTTCTTTTTTGTCCATGTTGTCCTGGTGCATAATTTCTTCTTGAAATACTACATTTATCTGAATAACATCTATCACCTTTTAAGAACAATTTTTGTCCTTCTCTACGGCATCTACGACATTGTTCGTCTTTATATCTTGCCATTTTATTTCTCCTTTCCATTAATGTCAGGGAACACACCTTATATCTTGGTCAACTCCACTTATGCTAAAGGTTATTTCCTCTCATCATGTTTTACTATTGACCTTTTTAATATGTTCACCCTTTTTTTTACTTGAATTATACTCTTCTTCTTTTTGGTGGTCTACAACCATTATGTGGTATTGGTGTTACATCTTTAATACTACTTAATTCTAATCCTGCTGTTTGTAAAGCTCTTATTGCTGCTTCTCTACCAGCACCTGGTCCTTTAACAAATACTTCAACTGTTTTTAATCCATGTTCCATAGCTGCTTTTGCTGCTGTTTCTGCAACTTGTCCAGCTGCATATGGTGTGCTCTTTCTAGAACCTTTAAATCCTAATTCTCCAGCACTTCCCCATGAAATTGCATTTCCTTGTACATCTGTAATTGTTACAATTGTATTGTTAAAACTAGAATGAATGTGTGCTTGACCTTTTTCGATATTTTTTCTATTTCTTCTAGCAACTGGTTTTCTAGTTGTATTTTTGTTTGCCATTGTTTTTAATTCCCTCCTCTATACTAAGTGAAATTATTCTATTTTTATATAGACTTTAATTTATATTCATTTTGATTTTTTTAATCTTACGATTTTTATAAAATTGATTAAAAGTATTGAGATGTGCATTTTTGTTATTTGTTGCAAGCCGAAGGTGTACATTTGTACATCTAGGTTTGAAATAAATATCAGAAATGTGCATATTGATTCTTTTAATCTATTTTAATTATTTTTTGCTTTTACTAACTAATTTTCTAGGACCTTTTCTTGTTCTAGCATTAGTTTTTGTTCTTTGACCTCTAACTGGAAGACCTCTTCTATGTCTTAATCCTCTGTAGCATCCAATTTCTGTTAATCTCTTAATGTTTAAAGCTACTTCTCTTCTTAGGTCACCTTCTACTTTGTATGATTCATCAATAACTTTTCTGATGCTATTAACTTCATCATCAGTCAAATCTTTTACTCTAGTATCAGGATTAATTCCTGCTTTTTCTAAGATTTTTTTAGAACTTGATACACCAATTCCATAGATATATGTAAGTCCTATTTCTACTCTTTTTTCTTTAGGTAAATCTATTCCTGCTATACGAGCCATATGTTTTTGCACCTCCAAAATATTTTTTGTTACTTTTATCTTTAATTATTTTGTCTTAATCATATCTAAAGGTGAAATGTACTGGTGTTTACCCCAGTCTTTAAATTTTCTTAAGACATATATATAAACACAAATTTGATATGTAAACCATTTCTGATTTCACAGCCGCTATCTAATTTGTGTCATTAGCATGTTTTTAAGACTATCCTTGTCTTTGTTTGTGTTTAGGGTTTTCGCAAATTACTCTAATTCTCCCTTTTCTTTTTATTACTTTACATTTATCGCATATTTTCTTTACTGATGGTCTTACTTTCATTTTTCGCACCTCCTAAAATAACTTATATATGTATTTGGGTTAATTTTTTATTTATTTTATTTTGCTCTCCAAGTAATTCTACCTCTGTTTAAATCATAAGGTGAAAGCTCTAATTTTACTTTATCCCCTGGTAAAATTTTAATATAATTCATTCTTAGCTTACCTGATATATGAGCTAAAATTTGATGTCCATTTTCTAATTCTACTTTAAATGTTGTATTTGGTAGTGCTTCAACCACTACTCCCTCAACTTCTATAACATCTTCTTTTGACAAATTATTTCCCTCCTTAAAGAGCTATTTATACACAAAATCATCAATTGTGCATAATAACTATTGTATTATACATCATAATTAAACTATTGTCAAGATTTCTGGCTCTTTTTCTGTAATTAAAATTGTATTTTCATAATGTGCTGATAAACTTCCATCTTCTGTAACAATAGTCCAACCATCATCTAACTCCAAAATGTTTGGTTTTCCTTGAATTACCATAGGTTCTATCGCTAATGTCATACCAGGCTCTAATCTAATTCCTCTACCTGCTTTTCCATAATTTGGTATGCCTGGGTCTTCATGCATTTCTCTTCCAATTCCATGTCCTTGAAATTCTCTTACAACAGAATATCCTTGAGAATGAACATATTCTCCAATAGCATGACAAACATCACCAATTCTATTTCCTGGTTTTGCATATTTAATTCCTTCAAAAAAAGCTTGTTTAGTAACTTCAACTAATCTTTTTGCTTCTTTAGAAACATTTCCTATCATAAATGTTCTAGCAGCATCTCCATTAAAACCATTTTTTAATGCAACTGTATCAACACTTACAATATCACCTTCTTTTATTACTTTATGTTTTGAAGGTATTCCATGAATAACTTCATCATTGATTGATACACAAAGTGTTGCTGGATATTTAGGAACACCTCTTATTCCTATATCATATCCTTTTTCAGCTGGAATTGCCCCTAAACTTCTGATTGTTTTTTCTGCAATTTCGTCTAATTCCCATGTAGTCATTCCTGGCTTTATTTTTTCTTCTAATTCTTTATATGTTATAGCAACAACCTTACAAGCTTCTCTCATTAATTCTATTTCTTTTTTTGATTTTATTGTTACCATTATTACACCTTCTTCCTATATAAGATTGTTCACATGTGGATTTTATCCTTTTATATTAATCGCAAACAGAAAAGTTGATAATATATTTATCAACTTTTAATTTATTTCATTTAATAAATTAATAATATCTTCTGCTACATTTTTTCCCATTCTATTAATACTTAGACTTACAGTTTCTGTTCTTAATACACCTTTTTTATCGTAATATTGTACTAATGGGCTTGTTTTTTCTTCATAAATTTCTAATCTTCTATTAATTGCTTCTGAATCAGAATCATCCTCTCTTTGTTTTAATGGTGCTCCACATTTATCACAAATTCCTTCTTGTATTGGTGGATTTAATTTTATATTATATGTTGTTTTACATTTTTGATTTGTACATACTCTTCTTGTTAACATTCTATCAATTAATTCTTCTCTTGGTGTTACTAAATTTATAACTAAATCTACTTTATTTCCATTCTTACTTAAGATTTCATCTAATTTTTCTGCTTGCTCAATTGTTCTTGGGAATCCATCTAATATTACACCATTTTTTGCATCTTCCCATGACAATCTCTCTTCTACCATTGGTACAGTTACTTCATCTGGTACTAAATCTCCTTTAGAAATATATTTATCAGCTTCTATACCTAATGGTGTTTTTTCACTAATCTTTTTTCTAAATATATCCCCTGTTGAAATTTGTGGTAATCCTGTTTCTTTACTAACCAATCCAGCAACTGTTCCTTTTCCAGTTCCTTGCGCTCCTAACATTATTAATATCATATTTAACGCTCTCCTTTATTCAAATCTTATACTAAATTATTCTACTACAAAAAAACTAAACTTTCAAGGATTTTTTTTCACTATTACACACTTTTTGATTTTTGCTTCTGGATGTTACATTCACAATTGATAAATATTCTTTTTTGAATTAATAACGAATATACCATGAAATAGATATATATAAAAAGCACAAAAGTTCAATTATTAATTTGACCTTTTGTGCTTTTAATTATATAGAAAAAACATATTTCTTATCTTGACCATATATAAAATTTTTCATATACAATAACTTTAAACTATCTATTCACTTTTATTTTTCTAAGAATCCTTTATAATGTCTCATTGCCAATAAAGATTCTAATTGTTGAACTGTTTCTAGAGCAACACCTACAACAATTAAAATTGATGTACCTCCAAATGCGATATTTAGGTTTGTAAATCTTAGCAACATAGGTAGAATTGCTATAACTGCTAAGAATAATCCACCAAAACATGTTAATTTAGAAATAACAGATGACAAATATTCTGTTGTTGGTTTTCCTGCTCTAATTCCAGGTATAAATCCACCATTTTTCTTAATATTATTTGATACTTCTGCTGGATTAAATGTAGCATATGTATAGAAAAATGTAAATCCTAAAATTAGTAATAAATATACAATTGCATTAGCTATTGAATATCCAATTCCTACACTTGATGTTGATGTAGCAATTGAAAAATTATATAATCCTGCTAAAAATCCAGATTGACTTGCAATATTTGGTACAAATATTTGAATAATCATCGCTGGAAATGTCATAAATGATGAAGCAAATATAACTGGCATAACTCCTGCCATAGCAAGTTTTAATGGAATATGTGTATTTTGTGCTCCTACCATTTTTCTTCCAACAACTCTTTTTGAATATTGTACAGGTATTCTTCTTTCAGCTTGTTGTACAAATACAACTCCTGCAATTAAAATAATTGCTCCTATAAGAACACAAATTGCTAATAACAATCCTGTTGTACTAAATGCTCCATTTACTACAATAAGTTGCCATAAATTCACAACTCCACTTGGCAATCCTGAAATAATACCAATAAAGATTAACAATGAAATACCATTTCCAATACCTTTATTTGTAATTTGATCTCCAAGCCACATTAATATAGATGTACCTGTTACTAGTCCTGCCACAACTAATGCTCCTGTTAAGAATGAATTATCAACAAATATTCCACTTGATTTATATGCAATATATATACCTATTGACTCTACTAAAGCAAGTACAATTGTTAAAATCTTTGTATATTTATTTATTTTCTTTCTTCCTTCTTCTCCACCTTCTTTAGTTAATCTTTCTAATGAAGGTATAATCATTGCTAACAATTGTATAACAATTGAAGCAGTAATATAAGGACTTATTGACATCGCAAAAACAGAAAATCTTGAAAAAGCTCCTCCAGAAATCATATCTATTAATCCTGCGATTCCTTGTGTATTGCCCATAGCTTCATTTAGAGCAATACTATTTACTCCAGGCACAGTTATATAACATCCAAATCTAAATACAACGATTAGTAATAATGTATATAATAGTCTTTTTCTTACATCAGGTGTTTTTAATGCATTTTTTAATGTTTTAAACAATTAAACCACCTCTGCCTTTCCGCCTAAAGCTTCTATTTCTTCTTTTGCTTTTGCTGTAAATCTTTTGGCTTTTATATTTAATTTTTTCTCTAATTTTCCTGTTGCTAATATAACAATTCCATCATTAATTTTTCCGATAATTCCTTCTTCTAAAAGTGTCTCAGCTGTAACATCTGTTGCTTTAGATAAGTTAAGCATTTTTAATGTTACTTCTGTGTAAGTTTTAGCATGGATATTAGTAAATCCTCTTTTTGGTAATCTTCTATATAATGGTGTTTGACCACCTTCAAATCCTCTTCTTACTCCTCCACCAGATCTAGCTTTTTGACCTTTATGACCTCTACCTGCTGTTTTACCATTTCCTGATGAACTACCACGACCTACTCTATTTCTTTGTACTTTACTTACAGCTGGTTTTAATTCTCCTAGTTTCATTTCAGTTTGCACCTCCCTATTAAAATTTTTATCTTGTTTTTACAATTACATAATATCTTCTACTTTTTTACCTCTTTTTTTAGCTACTTGTTCTATTGTTTGCATTGATTTTAATCCTTCTAATGTAGCATAAACAACATTTCTTGGATTGTTTGTTCCAATAACTTTTGTTCTTATATTTTTGTATCCTGCAAGTTCTAATACTGGTCTAACACTTCCTCCTGCTATAACTCCAGTACCAACAACTGCTGGTTTTAACATAACTTTTGCACTACCAAATTTTCCTACATATTCATGAGGTACTGATGTTTCTACAATTGGTACTTCTATTAAGTTTTTCTTTGCTTCTTGAATAGCTTTCTTAATAGCATCTGGAACTTCTGCAGCTTTACCATTACCAACACCAACATGCCCATTTTCGTCACCAACAACTACTACTGCACTAAATCTAAATGTTCTACCACCTTTAACAACTTTAGCAACTCTATTGATAGCAACTACTTTTTCTTTTAATTCATTCTTTTCTTCCATTGGTTTTTGTTTCCCTCCTTTTATTTTTTAGAATTTAAGTCCACCTTCTCTTGCAGATTCAGCTAACTCTTTAACAACACCATGATATATGTATCCACCACGATCAAAAACAACATCTACAATTTTTTTATCAGTTGCTCTTTTTGCTATTAAAGCTCCTACTTCTTTAGCTGCTTCTTTATTTGAGTGTTTTACTTTTATTTCTTTATCTAATGTTGATGCTGAAACTAATGTATTTCCTGCAACATCATCTATAATTTGTGCATAAATATTATTATTACTTCTATATACACATAATCTTGGTCTTTCAGCTGTTCCAGATATTTTTCTTCTTACACGCATATGTCTTCTTTGTCTTTCTTTTTTTCTATCTGTATTATTTACCATTTTTATTACTCCTTTCTTAAAAATTGAGTTTTATATATTACTTAATATTTAAGCATATTTCTTTAACAATTTTGATTCAAAGTGATAAGATGTGCATTTTTGTAAATTCATAAATCTAATGGCATACTTGTATATGTCGAAGTTTTATGAATGAAACAAAAATGTGCAGACTATTGCTTTCAATCAAAATTAAATTATTTACCAGTCTTACCTTCTTTACGTCTAATAACTTCATCAGCATATTTGATACCTTTACCTCTATATACTTCTGGTGGTCTTTTTTCTCTAATTTCTGCTGCTGTTTGCCCAACTAGTTCTTTATTAATTCCTTTTACAATAATTGTATTTGCATTTGGAACTTCAAAATCAATTCCTTCTGGTGCTTCAAATACAACTGGGTGTGAATATCCTAATGTTAAATTTAAATTATTTCCTTGTTTTGCAACTCTGTATCCTACACCATTAATTTGTAATTCTTTGCTATACATTTGTGTTACACCAATTATCATATTATTAATTAAAGTTCTTGTTAATCCATGTAAACTTCTATTTTGTTTTTCATCATTACTTCTTGTAACTTTAATTATATTTTCATTTAATTCTATAGAAATATTTTTATCAAATTCTTTTTCTAATGTACCTTTAGGCCCTGTTACTGTAACTTTTAGTCCATCGATTTTTACTGTAACATCTGATGGTACTGTAATTAGTTTATTTCCTATTCTTGACATTTTTCCGTTTTCCCTCCTTTTTAATGTCAGAGTACATACTACTAATGTGCTCTCTATTTTATTAATTACCAAATATAAGCTAATACTTCTCCACCAATTCCTAATGCTCTTGCTTCTTTATCTGTTTTTAATCCTTGTGATGTAGAAATAATGGCGATTCCTAAACCATTTAAAACTTTTGGTAATTCTTCTTTTGAAGCATACACTCTTATTCCTGGTTTACTAATTCTTTTTAAACCATCAATAACTCTTGTTCCTTTTTCATCATATTTTAAAGTAATTCTGATAATTCCTTGTGCATCATCTTTAATTTCTTCAAAAGATTTTATATATCCTTCTTTAAACAATATTTCAGCAATACCTAATTTCATTTTTGAAGAAGGTATATCTACTGTTTTATGTTTAGAAGTGTTTGCATTTCTTATTCTTGTTAACATATCTGCTATTGGATCTGTAATGTTCATTTATTACTTCCCTCCTTTTTCTTCTTTTATCAAAAAATTAATTTCAATCTATTTTTTACCAACTTGCTTTTTTAACACCTGGTATTTCTCCTTTATGAGCTAATTCTCTAAAACATACACGACATATTCCATATTTTCTAATATATGCATGTGGTCTACCACATAACTTACATCTATTATATTCTCTTGTCTTATATTTTTGTGGTCTTGCTTGTTTTATCTTCATTGCTTTCTTAGCCATAGTTTTACTCCTTTCCTTTGACTAATTTTTGAAAGGCATTCCCATTAATTTTAGTAACTCTTTTGATTCTTCATCAGTTTCAGCTGTTGTTACAAAAATTATATCCATACCTCTTAATTTATCTACTTTATCATATTCAATCTCAGGGAATATTAATTGTTCTTTAATTCCCATAGCATAATTTCCTCTTCCATCAAAAGAGTTTGCTGATACTCCTCTAAAATCTCTAACTCTTGGAAGTGCTACATTAAATAATTTGTAAGCAAAGTCATACATTTTATCAGCTCTTAATGTAACTTTACAACCTACATTGACACCTTCTCTTAATTTAAATGCTGCAATTGATTTTTTTGCTTTTGTTATAATTGGTCTTTGACCTGTAATTTGCATCAAATCATTCATAGCATTTTCTAATGATTTAGGATTTTCTTTTACATCTCCTAATCCTATATTAATTACAATTTTATCAAGTTTTGGAACTTGCATAACTGATTTATATCCAAATTTATTCATTAATGCTGGAATTACTTCTTGTTTATATTGTTCTCTTAACTTTTCCATTTTGTATGAATCCTCCTTTCTATTTATTATTTCAATTCAGCTCCGCATTTTTTACAAATACGTACTTTTTTATCATTATCTACACGATATCCAACTTTTGTTACTTTTCCACATTTTGAGCAAACAACATTTACTTTAGAAACAGGAATAGCACATTCTACTGCAATTATTCCACTTTCTTCTCCTTGTTTTCTAGCTTTAATGTGTTTTTTTCTTACATTAACATCTTTAACAACGATTTTATTTTGTTTTGGTATTGTTTCTAATACTTCTCCTGTTTTACCCTTATCGTTTCCTGATAAAACTTGGACATTATCGCCTTTTCTTATTCTCATTAGAGATTGCCTCCTTCTTTATTTTTTATTTTTTATAAAACTTCTGGTGCTAAAGATAATATTTTCATATACTCCTTTTCTCTTAACTCTCTTGCAACTGGTCCAAAGATACGAGTTCCTTTTGGATTTCCATCTTCTTTTATTATAACAGCTGCATTTTCATCAAATTTTATATATGAACCATCTGCTCTTCTTAGACCTTTTTTAGATCTAACAACAACAGCTTTTACAACATCACCTTTTTTTACAACGCCACCTGGTGTTGCTGATTTAACAGATGCAACAATAACATCACCAATGTTACATGTTTTTCTGTAAGAACCACCTAAACATCTAATACACATAATTTCTTTTGCACCTGTATTATCTGCTACTTTTAATCTTGTTTGTTGTTGTATCATTTTCGGTTTCTCCCTTCTTATTTTTTATTTTATATCTGCTTTTTCCAAGACTTCAACAACTCTCCATCTTTTATCTTTAGAAAGTGGTCTTGTTTCCATTACTTTTACTTTATCACCAATTTGGCAAACATTTTCTTCATCATGAGCTTTTAGTTTATATGTTCTTTTAACTGTTTTTCCATATATACCATGTCTCACACTTGTTTCTACTGCTACGACAACTGTTTTATCCATTTTGTTAGATTTTACAGTTCCAACCATAACTTTACGAAGATTTCTTTCTTCCATTTAGATTTCTCCTTTCTCAAATTTAATGACAATCTATTTATGCTTTTTTACTTTCAGCTATTTTTCTTTCTGTTAATACAGTATTTATTTTAGCTATGTCTTTTTTAACTTCTTTAATTTTCATTGGATTTTCTAATCCATTTGTAGCTAAACTAAATTTTAATTTAAATAATTCTGTTTTTAGTTCACCTAATTCTTTTTCTAGTTCTGGTGAAGACATTTCTCTAATTTTATTTATCTTCATCATTATCACCTACCTTTTCAGTTTCTCTCGCTACAATTTTTGTTTTATTAGGTAGTTTATTCATAGCAAGTCTTAAAGCTTCCCTAGCTGTTTCTTCTGGTACACCAGCAATTTCAAACATAACTCTTCCTGGTTTAACTACTGCTACCCAATATTCAGGAGCACCTTTACCTTTACCCATACGAGTTCCAATTGGTTTTGATGTAATTGGTTTATCAGGGAATATTTTAATCCAAACTTTTCCACCTCTTTTGATATAACGAGTCATCGCAATACGAGCTGCTTCAATTTGATTTCCTGTAATTAATCCAGAAGTAACTGCTTGAATTCCCCATTCACCTTCTGTAACTTTATTTCCTCTAGTTGCTTTTCCTCTCATTCTACCTTTTTGCATTTTTCTAAATTTCGATCTTTTTGGCATTAATGGCATTATTTGTCTCCTCCTTCCACTTGTTTAGTAGGAAGAACTTCACCTTTATATATCCATACTTTTACACCGATTTTTCCATATGTAGTATCTGCTTCTGCAAATCCATAATCAATATCAGCTCTTAAAGTTTGTAATGGAATATTTCCTTCTTTGTAAAATTCAGTTCTTGCCATGTCAGCTCCACCTAATCTTCCTGATACTGCAGTTTTAATTCCTAAAGCACCTGACTTTATAGATTTTTGCATACATTGTTTCATAGCTCTTCTGAATGAAATTCTTCTTTCTAATTGACCAGCAATATTTTCTGCTACTAATTGTGCATCTGTATCAATATTTTTAACCTCTACTATATTTAGATTTACATCTTTTCCAATTACTTTTGCAAGCTCAGCTTTTATACTTTCTGCACCTGCTCCACCTTTTCCGATTACTATTCCTGGTTTAGCAGTATACAAATTTACTTTAACCGCTTTTACTGTTCTTTCAATTTCTATTTTAGAAATTCCAGCAACATATAATTTTTTCTTTAAAAATTTACGGATTTTTTGGTCTTCTACTAAATAATCTGCAAAATTTCTTGAATCTGCATACCATTTAGAGTTCCAGTCTTTAATTATTCCAACTCTCACACCTGTTGGATGTACTTTTTGTCCCATTTTTTATATATTCTCCTCCTTCTTTGTTAATGTTATCTCGTTTTTTATTATTCTTTTTCCTTTAACACGATTGTTATATGACTTGTTCTTTTTCTGATTCTAACAGCTGAACCTTTTGCAGCTGGTCTAATTCTTTTTAAAGTTGGACCTTGATTTGCATAGATTTCAGCAACATATAAATTTTCATGTTTCATATCATGATTGTTTTCAGCATTTGCAATTGCTGATTTTAATAATTTTTCAATTATTTCTGATGATGCTTTTGGTGTGAATTTTACGATTGCTAAAGCTTCATCTACTTTTTTTCCTCTTATTAAGTCAGCAACAATTTTTACTTTTCTTGCTGATATTCTTGTATATCTAAGAGTAGCTCTAGCTTCGTTTATTACTACTGTTTCTTGTTCTTGCACTTCATTCTACCTCCTCTGTTTAATGTCAGGAACATAACTTTGTTATCTCCTTCTATTTTTTTAGTTTGCACTTTAATTACACTTGTGTGCTAACTATTTTTAAGTTATAAATTCTCTCTATTTTTTTACTTTTGTTGTTTTTTCTCCTGCATGACCTTTATAAGTTCTTGTAGGAGCAAATTCACCTAATTTATGACCTATCATTTCTTCTGTTATATAAATTGGAACATGTTTTCTTCCATCATGTACAGCGATTGTATGACCAACCATTTGTGGGTATATTGTTGAAGCTCTTGACCATGTTTTTAATACATCTTTAGCTCCTGTTTCATTCATAGTTTCAATTCTTTTTAATAATTTAGCTTCTACAAATGGTTTTTTCTTGCTTGATCTTGACATTAAATTTTCCTCCTTATCTAGGGTTTGTAGGAAAAACTATCCCATTACCCATAAAATTTTATTTTCTTCTCTTAACGATAAATTTATTTGACAATTTCTTTCTATTTCTTGTTTTATATCCAAGTGCTGGTTTACCCCAAGGAGTAAGTGGTCCTGCGTGTCCAACTGGAGCTCTACCTTCACCACCACCATGAGGGTGATCTACTGGGTTCATAACAGAACCTCTAACAGTTGGTCTAATTCCCATATGTCTTTTTCTACCAGCTTTACCAATTTTTACATTTTCATGGTCGCTGTTTCCAATAACACCTATTGTAGCTCTACATTTTGCTAAAATTAATCTCATTTCACCTGATGGTAATCTTACATGTGCATATTTACCTTCTTTTGCCATCAATTGTGCACTTTGTCCTGCAGCTTTTACTAATTTTCCACCTTGTCCTGGATTTAATTCAATATTATGAATTAAAGTACCTACTGGAATACTGTTAATTGGCATACAGTTACCTGGTTTGATATCAGCTGTTTCTCCTGATACAACTTTATCACCATCTTTTAATCCTTGTGGTGCTAAAATATATGCTTTTTCTCCATCTTCATATTGAACTAAAGCTATATTTGCACTTCTGTTTGGGTCATATTCAATACCAATAACTGTTGCTTCCATATTATCTTTTCTTCTTTTAAAATCAATAATTCTATATTTTTGTCTATTTCCACCACCTTGGTGTCTTACTGTTATTCTACCATAAGAATTTCTACCTGCATTTTTCTTTTTCTTTGCAAGTAATGATTTTTCAGGAGTTTTCTTTGTGATTTCTGAAAAGTCTGAAACTGTCATATTTCTTCTTGATGGTGTGTATGGTTTAAAATGTTTCATTCCCATTTTTTTATTTCTCCTTTCTCGGAGTTTTTAAAAACTTTGCCTTACATTGTAAAACTTGTTTTTGAAACCTCCCCTACTCTATCTTTTATTAAGAGTCTACGGACTTTTTCCTGCTCCGCTTACAGATATTCTTTATTTTCCGAGTTCTTTCTCGATATTATATATTTACTAAGCTCCCATAAATTCATCAATTGAATCTTTATACTTTTTAGAAACTTTAACTTCTTTTCCACCTTTGGCTAAATATGTTTCATCTGATGGATTTGTATCAATTGTTACAATTGCTTTTTTCCAGTCAGATGTTTTACCAACATGGTATCCTACTCTTTTTTTCTTTCCTTTTACACTGATTGTGTTAACTTTTAATACTCTTACTTGAAAAAGTTTTTCAACAGCTTTTGCTATTTCAACTTTTGTAGCTTTTCTATTTACTTTGAAAGTGTATTTACCTTCTTGTAATTGGTCATTACTTTTTTCAGTAACAACTGGTGCGATTATAATTTCTTCTGGTAACATTATGCGTACACCTCCTCTAATTTTTTAACAGTATCTACTGGTAAAATTAGATTTGTATATTTTAATAAATCAAATATGTTTATGTTATTAGCAACAATAGTTTTTACACCTTCTATATTTCTTGATGACATTAAAACATTTTTATCATTCTCTGGAAGAATAATTAATGTTTTTCCTTCAACTTTCATATCTGCTAATGCTTTTACCATTGTTTTTGTTTTGATTTCTTTTACTTCTAATTTATCAACAACTGTTAATTCTTTTTCTAATACTTTAGAACTTAATACAGACTTAATAGCAAGTCTTCTTTCTTTTTTGTTTACTGAATATTTATATGAACGAGGTTTTGGCCCTAAAGCAATACCACCTTTAATCCATTGTGGAGCTCTGATAGACCCTTGTCTTGCTCTACCTGTTCCTTTTTGTCTCCATGGCTTTCTACCACCACCTGAAACTTCTGCTCTTGTTTTTGTACTTTGTGTACCTTGTCTTTGATTAGCTAAATAGTTAACTAACACGCTATGTACAATAGCTTCATTTGGTTTAATTCCAAATACACTTTCTGCTAATTCTATATCACTTACTTTTTTACCTTTCATATCTAAAACGTCTATTTTTGGCATTTCGTTCTTCCTCCTTCCTTCTATTTAGTTACCTTTACAGCTGATTTTACTTTTAAGATAGCACCTTTTGCTCCTGGAACACTACCTTTTACTAAAATTACATTTTTATCCATATCTACTCTTACAACATCTAAGTTTTGTATTGTAACTGTAACTCTACCCATATGTCCTGGTAATTTTTTACCTTTAAATACTCTACCTGGTGTTGATGTAGCTCCCATTGACCCTGGTCTTCTATGATACATAGACCCATGTCCCATTGGTCCTCTGTGTTGTCCATGTCTTTTAATAACACCTTGGAATCCTTTTCCTTTTGATGTTCCTTGAACATCGATTTTTTCTCCAGCTTCAAAAACATCTGCTTTTACTTCATCTCCAACTTTGATTCCATCTATTGAATCTAGTCTGAATTCTCTTAAATGTTTTTTGTTAGCTAATTTTGCTTTTGCAAAATGTCCTGCTTCTGGTTTGTTAATGTGTTTATCTTTTACATCTCCAAATCCTAATTGAACTGCATTGTAACCATCTGTTTCTACTGTTTTTACTTGTGCTACAACACATGGTCCAACTTCTATAACTGTTACTGGAATTACATTTCCTTTTTCATCAAAAATTTGTGTCATTCCAATTTTTCTTCCGATTATTCCTTTTTTCATTTCTTTCCTCCTAACTATTGGCTGAAAATAATAATTTTAAGTTCTATACTTAACTTGTTCTAAATTCTTATTTTGAATTTTATTTATTTTTCCAGCTTGGTTTTGTTGTCTACATTATATATGTAGTTTTTAGGCATTGCCTATTTTTCTTATAATTTAATTTCTATATCTACACCAGCTGGTAACTCTAATTTCATTAGACTGTCAACTGTTTTTTGTGTTGGATATAAAATATCAATAACTCTTTTATGTGTTCTCATTTCAAATTGTTCTCTTGAATCTTTATATTTGTGTGGAGAACGTAAAATTGTTACGATTTCTTTTTGTGTTGGTAATGGAATAGGACCTGATACCTTTGCTCCTGTTTTTTTAGCTGTTTCTACTATTTTTTCAGCAGACTGATCTAAAACTACATGGTCATAAGCTTTTAGTCTTATTCTTATTTTTTCACTTGTTGCTACTGTGTTTGCCATTGTAATTTTCCCTCCTTCTTTAAAATGTTTTTAATTTGTGATAGCAATACTTTACTATCGAAATTACCGTGGCAAGTTAAAACGCACTCAGGTGTTTTGAATACCTCTTATAAAAAAACCCAAAATATGCATGATAATTCTGGGATAAGTGCTTATATTTTAAAAACTTACCGCCTGGTCTTTGCCATGACATACTCCACTAAAGTTCCCTCCATCCTCGTTCTCTGTAAGGATGTAGCCACATTCAGTTTCATCGCTTAATTCATGCTTATATATTATACAATGATTACCAATAGATGTCAATATATTTTTTTAATAATTTTTTAAATATAAATGGCAATAATAAATTTCCGGTTTATTATGCACATATTTCACTTA
>CANAUI010000006.1 GCA_947364715.1 uncultured Clostridium sp. | reverse complement strand
TTGGTATTTTTATATTTTTAAATATCAATTATATTCTTAAACTGATGACATTGAGGAGTTCCTGCACCCCAAAAACTAAAAATTACATAACTGCATTTTTAGTTTTTCCATAAAAATATAACAAGTATATTTTTATGCTTAACCATAATTTGCTATCTGCAATTTATGGTTAAGAGAGCCAAGAAAAACATTTTACAATTTTTTTCTTGACTCTTTTTGAAACCGAATAGGTTTCAAAATTGCAAAATAAAAGCATAGGTTTTACTATTAACAAAACCTATACTTTCATTTTGTTTTATAGCAACTACTACGATGTAAAATTATTATTCGCATATAAGCTGTTCCAATCAAATCCCTCTTTTTCATAATCTCGTTGTTCATAATTGCAATACCTTTTATTATTATTTTTATATTTATTTATATTATATTTATTATCCTTAAACTTTTCTTCAATAGGGTATTGAAGTTTTGTTGGGGAGGGTATTAAACTTTTGTTAAATGGGGTATTTAACTTTTCTTCAATAGGTATTAGTTTTCTCATATCCACTTCTTTACTATTTACTTTATATACCATTTCAATATTTATATAACCTTTATCTTTTAATGAATTTACTAGCTTTGATACTTGTGTTACTGATATATTCAATAACTCACTTATAGTTTTATTGGTACAAAAGCAATATTGTTTTTCTTGACTTAAAAATATTACAAGAGAATATATATGTTTTTCTTTATCACTTAAATTTTTATCTGTTAGTATTTCTATTGGAATCCATAATCCTTTTAAATTTAGATTTGACATTGCCATCCCCTCCTCTCTTTCAAATTCGTTCGCTTTATTCTGGTTTTATTTCTGTTTTTAAGATATAAATAATATAAGTTTATATCTTGAAATTGTAGATAAAAAATTTCCATAAAAAAATCGCCTTGAACTTATTTCTAAATTCAAAGCGTAACTTTTTTTATTTTCTCGACAGTGTCGAGAAAATTCCAGACGCGTCTGGAATTTTTAATATTCAATTATTTGTCCAGACGTCTGGACGATTTACTATTTAATTTAAAATACTTATCAAATTAGTCAGACGCATCTGACCAATTTGATTTTTAATTATCATCTGTTTCATTTTCCTGTTCCAATTTTTGCGACAGTGTCGCAAAAATTTCAAACGTGTCTAAAATTTTAACTATTCTTTGATAATGTAATAAGTGTTCTTTCCTTTTCCATTACTTTCTATTTTATCTTGCTCTTTCAAACTTTTTAAAGCATGTTTTACTTGACCTTCCGTTAATCCCAAATCTTCTATGATATATTTTTTAGATACTTTTTCATTTTCTCTAATATATTCTAAAATTAAATTTTTCGGATTTTTTCGGATGTTTTTCGGATGTTTTTCGGATGTTTCATCCGAATATAATCTGCTATAAAAAGTAACACAAAATATATCATCAAACAATTCGATTTTAGGTTGTTTTTCATCATCTTTATACGCTTGAAATATTTTTGCAATTCCACTTCCTCTGCGTTCCATAAAATCTAATCTTGAAAAAATATCACAAACAAGCTGATTTCTTCTTGTACTAGTTGGCTTTTTCAAAAAATCCTCTAGCTTTCTTCTACTCTCTAATCCTCCACAAGAAATTACTTCAATTCTATCATTATAAAATCCAACTTCTATATTTGTTCCTCTCATAAGATATTGTCTGTGTGCTTCTGCATTTATTAAAGCTTCTCTTAAAGCATCTAAATCGTATTCTGGGATTTCCTTTCTTGCTAATTTTCCTTCCTTAATCCATCCATTGGACATATGTTTTTTTATAAATTCCATAGAATTATCAATTTGCTCTAAAATACTTCCATAATACTCAATATCATCTTTAGCAGAAATTTTTTCTAATCCATTCCATCTAGTACATGCAACAAATGAGCCTACAACTGGATTTTGGTCTGATAATAGGAGTGCTGCATTAGTTAGTTTATCTTCTTTTAGTAAATTAAAAGATATTAAACTATCTTTATCTATATCGTAACCTTTTATATTTTTAAAATATTTTTTTAAACTTTCAAAAGTAAAATCCTTATAAACATTATCTGAAATTTGCTCATCCCAACCTATATTTTTGCCTCTTAAAATAAGTTCATTCAATTCCGTACTATTTGCTTCACAATCTTGGTCGCCTTTTCTTATATATGCAGTTCTCGTTCCTTTATTAACATAGTAATATGGAGTATGTTGTCCTGGTATTACCTTTACAACTATTATTTTTTTACCTTCTACATCTACAATATCTATCGTTGGTATAATGCTTGGATCAATTCGTGTTTTTATTCTATTTGATACTTCTTCGTATGATTTCTTTACATCTTTCACACCCACAATGTTTTTAGTACCATCTTCTACGCCAAATATTATATAACCTATATCATAACCGATTTGCAAAAGAACTGACTGATTTCAAATATTTTTTAGGTTCTTCAAAATTGACTTGTTCTTTCAATTCTAAATTGTATTTTTCATCAGTTATTATTTTCTCTATATCGTGCATATTATACTCGCCTCCTTAAATTGGGCAACTGCCGTTGCCTAATTTCAATTATTGGTTTTATTATAACATTTATTTCCAAATTTTTCATTAAATTTTAAAAATTTCACACATATATTAATTCTTTTAATATAATTTCTTCTGCTCGATTTTTTATAGACTTCATAGTTCCCACCCAATAAAGCATATCTGTATTTTTCATATCTTCTGTTAAATTACTTTTTGCTTTCAAATTATCAATAATTTGATTAACTCTTTCTGTTGCTGTTTCCTGTATTTCTTCTAAATGGTCTATCAATGTATTTTCCATAAACATTATTGTATATTCTGCTTTCTTATGTTCTTTTAAATAGTTTAATCTCATTCTTCCATATTTATTCAAATGTATTTTCTTTTGTTTTGGTAATACTAAATTTGGAATATAA
This sequence comes from uncultured Clostridium sp., assembly GCA_947364715.1. Lineage (GTDB taxonomy): Bacteria > Bacillota > Clostridia > TANB77 > CAG-508 > CAG-269. Next base: position 41,854 of record CANAUI010000006.1, on the reverse strand, counting down.
TAATCTCCTTGTCTTACATACTCTATTCCTGTTCTTTCATCAATAAATCTTTCTTTTAATTCTTTGTTCTCCATAATTCTAAATCTCCTCTCAATTTTTAATTTTAACTATCATTATAAAATCAAAAAAAGATGAAATTGTTATTATTTTTTACAATTCATCTTTTAAATATTTGAAAATTTATGATTTTACTAAATTGTTTGTAGGAGGAAACCTTTGTTATTACTAAATTTTACATTTTCGTCATAAGAGAATATGGTTGTTATTACCAACGCAATTAATGTTACACCTTTCCTTTCTTTTAATTTTTCTTTCATTTTCACTCCTCCTCATATTTTTTACTTTTTATTTTAAATTTAATAACTAATTAAACACAAAAAGACAGCAATAAAAAACTACTTTTTTGCAGTTTTATTACTATCTCTTTTTTACATATATTATTATAACTATCTTTATTTAGTAAAGTATAGCTCTCTATCTCTCTTACAGTCCCAGGTTTTACATCTATTATCCCTTTCATTTCTACCCTCTTTTGTTCCTTTTATTACCTGTTTATATTATTCTATTCTCAATATTTTGTCAAGAATTACATTCAAAAAAAGTCAAATTTATAGTTATGTTATAAAATAATGTTTTCTATTTTTATGTTGCATTCATAGTATGCCATATGACATTAATTATATACTAAATATTGCACACTTAAGACAAATAGTGTAATTATTTTATTTACTAATTACACTATTTCTCCTTATTCTCAATCAAATTAAATAATTTTTTTCAATTCTTCAGCTCTTTTAATTTTATGAGTAGTAGTCTTAATTAATGGTTCATCTGTCAATATCATATTCATAATATATTTATATCTTGGTAATGTTTTATTTAATTCTTTTATTTTATTCCAAATAATCTTATATAAATCATCATATAAAATATCTCCATACTTTTCCTTGACAATCATTTTATCATATACAACTTCTACTGCAACCTTTATTTTACTTTTATCTTCTTTATCTATCATACCATATACAAAAGATTCTTCTACTTCTTCATTTCTATTAATTAAAGTTTCTAATTCTTCTGGAAATACCTTTTTACCATTTTTTAAAACAATCATATCTTTTTTTCTTCCTGTAACAAATAAATAACCATCTTTATCTAAATATCCCAAATCTCCTGTATGAAACCAACCATCTTGTAATACTTCATTTGTTGCTTCTTCATTTTCATAATATCCAAGCATAACATTTGGACCTTTTACTATAATTTCTCCAATTCCTTTTTCATCTTTATCTACAATCTTTACTTCTGTATGTTTCATTAGGATTCCTACTGAACCATATTTTGCATATTTATCATTTTCTGCTGAAATAACAGGAGAGGTTTCTGTTAATCCATATCCTTGTACCATATGAATTCCAAATTCATTAAATTTTCTTTCAATTTTACTATCAAATGGTGCACCTCCTGCAATAACAAATCTCATTTTACCTCCTAGTCCATCAATAATTTGTTTAAACAGTTTTCTTCTTATATCAATATGAAATTTTAATAAAAAATTACTAATTTTTGTAGCTATTTTAATTAATTTTGTCTTCCCTTGTTTTTCAATCTCTTTTTCTATATTAGCATACATCTTGTCAATTAATAATGGAACACCTACAAAAACAGATACTTGATATTCTAGTAAGTTTTGCTTAATATATCGTAAACCATCTGGAAATACTGTTTTTACTCCACATGCTAACATTACAACCATAGCTGTTGAGCCAAATATATGATGATATGGTAAAAATGCAATATTTACATCTGTATCGTAAAAACTTTCTACTATTTGCATATCATACACATTTGTTGCAATTCCATATTGTGATAACATAACTGCTTTTGATTTAGAAGTTGTTCCAGATGTAAATAATAAAATACTCATTCCTTTTGAATCCACTTCATAATTAATAAAATCCTTATTTCCTATTTCTAAAATTTCTTTTCCACTTCTAAGTAATTCTTCAATATTTTCAAAACTATCTATATTACTCATACAAATATATTCTTGAATATTTGTTTTTTTATTTTCTCTAATTACTTGTATTTTATCTGTTAATTTTTCATCAAATATAATACAATCTACTTTACTTCTAATTAGTGATTCTTCTAGTTCATTTATTTGTAAATCTTTATCTAATGGGACTGATACTATCCCTCCTAATAAACAAGCTAAATGCGAAATTGCCCAATAATATTGATTTTTTCCAATAATAGCAATCCTTTTTCCTTGTAACCCTTTGCTATATAAAGCTGTCCCAAGGTTATTTATATCTATTAATAATTGTGTATAAGTTATATTTATATAATTTATTTTATCTTCTTTTTTTTCTTTAATTGTAAATGCTATATTTTCTGGATATAGATTTACAGAATTGTAGATTATTCCTTTGATATTTTCAAATTTTGGAACTTCTCTTAATTGATTTCTCATATTTATTCACATTCCCTTCTTAATGCATAAAACTAGTAAAAACTATAATTAGTTTTTACTTAAAAACCTGTTAATCTAGTTTCTAAAACTAGATTAACATATCAATATAACTTTGTCAATATTGACTATCCATTCCAATCATGATAATATATATAATGAAAAAATAATATTTATCAGCTATGAATTTTAACTATATAAAATATTGTAAAATAAAGGATTGAAAAATATGAATAATGAAACACTAAATTTACATTTTCCTAGATGGAAAGAATTGCCTAATGTAGATTTGTATTTGGACCAAGTTGTTACTTTAGTAAATAAAACATTATCTTTTTTATTATCTAATCCAAATTCAGATACAGATACACTTATATTAACGAAAAACATGATAAATAACTATGTGAAAAATAAAATTATAGAACCACCTATAAAGAAAAAATACAATAAAAATCACTTAGCAAAATTTTTTGTTATTTGTATTTTAAAAGAAGTATATAAAATAAATGATATAAAAATTTTAATTGAATTAGCTTTAGAAAGTGCACCAATTGAAATTGCATATGATAATTTTTGTAAATTATTTGAAAAGGCTTTAGATTGTGTTTTTAAGAAAACTGATTTCATTGATAATTATTCAACAAATGACCGTAAATATTTATTAAAATCTGTTTTGCTTTCTTGTGCTTACGCTATTTATACCAAAAAAGAAATAAGTGAAAATTAATTCATTTATTTCTTTTTTATTATCATTCATATTCTTTTGTTTCTTTACCTTCTATCAGCATTCTTTGACCTTTTCTGCCTATATATCCTTTGGTTGCTTGAAGTATTTCTTCTTTTGACATTTGTATATATGTTTGTTCTTCTTTAGAATATATATAATAAATTGGTCCATTAGATAAATTAATTTCTATAATAGACAGTATATCTACATTTCCTTTTTGTTCTTTAACATATTCATATACATGAAATTTTTTACTCTCAAATTTGTCTAATACTGATGCTGAAAATAAATTCTTATAAAATTTTTTCATTTCATCTGGTCCTGCTGTCTTATCTCTAAATTTTATTAATTTATTTAAGTAATCTATCTTATATCTTAATATATCCTCTTTCAATAATGTATCTGTATTTATTTTTTCATTTCTTAAAAATTTTTTAAAATTATTTGTATTCTTTACTTCATTTGCTAATAATTTAAATACAATATTATTATAATCAGTTTTGATTGCACCTATTTTTATATCAATTTGTTTTAACTCTTCTACTGGTATTTCTTTTACATCTTGTGCATCTACATAAAAATTTTTTGTAATTCCAAAAAAAGCAGTTCTTAGTCCGAAATCTACAATTTTCAATATCTCCAGTAATATTTGTATAATATTTATTTCCTTCTTCATCATAAAATACTAATGCAACATCTTCCACTTCAATTGGTCGTTCTACTGTTGCTTTTTTATATATTATTTTCGCTTTTATTCCAAGTTCTGAAAGTAATTGATAATATATCTTATTTGAAGTATGGCAAATAAATCTAGTATCCTCATCTTCTCTAATGTCTACTTCTCTATTATAGATTTTATGCAACAAATCTTTATCTTTACCATATGCAAATCTTTCATCATATAGTATATTTTTACAAATATTTTGATATAAATATCTTGCCTTTTCTTTTATTGTCCATTTATCTTGAACACCATTTAATAATTCTATATATTTCATTTTTTATACCTATCTTTTTAATATCTAAAATGTCTCATTCTTGTCAAAATCATTGCAATTCATTTAATAAATCTATCATTCATTACTTATATATTTTTAAGTTTGCATTTATCTTCTTTCAACTCTAAGTTTTCTGTTCTTTTTATCTTGTTTGTTGCTGTTTTAATTAAGGGCTCTTCAGAAATTATCATTCCTCTTATGGCTTTATATCTTGGCATAACACTATTTACTTCTTTAATTTTATCTGCCAAAACTCTATAAATATCTTCTTCACTTTCTGCCTTATATGCTTCTTTCATAATCTTTCTATCAAAAACAACTTTTACATGTATTTTTATATTATCTTTATCATCTGACTGTTGTTTACCAAAAATAAAAGATTCTTTTACACCTTCTATTTTATTCACTAATCCTTCCATTTCCTCTGGATAGATATTTTTACCATTTTTTAAAACAATTACACTTTTCTTTCTTCCACAAATAAATATATAACCATCTTTATCAATTTTAGCTAAATCTCCTGTATGAAACCATCCATCTTCTATAACACTTTCTGTTGCTTTTTTATCATTATAATATCCTAACATTATATTTGGACCTTTTACTACTAGTTCGCCTATTCCTTGTTCATCTTGTTCATCAATTCTAACTTGAACATGTGGTAATGGTTTTCCAATAGAGCCTACTTTATTATATTTACTTGTTTCTATTCCAATAATTGGAGATGTTTCTGTTAACCCATATGCTTGATACAAATTAATTCCCCAATTTCTAAATGCTTCTATTACTTCTTTATCTAATGGAGCAGCACCACTAATTAATAATTTAATATTCCCTCCATACATATCGTGAATTTCTTTAAAAGCTTCTTTTTTCTCTTGTATAGATTTATTTTTGTATTCCTGCATTGTTTTTTTGGTTTCTTTTATTTTTCCCTTTTTTTCAATCATTTTCCATATGTTTTTATACATAAGTTCATATATTGCAGGAACAAATGCTGAATAAGTTATTTTATATTCATTTAAACTTTCCATTATATATCTAATTCCATCACAAAAAGCTCTTTCTGCTCCTACATACAATGAAACTAACATACCAACTGTACATTCATATACATGATGTAATGGTAAAAATGATAATATTCTATCATTTGAATTTACATCTACTACTGATGCATAATCCATTACATTTGAAACTAAATTTTTATGTGAAAGTGCAACAACCTTTGCTTTTGATGTAGTTCCAGAAGTAAATAACATAATACTCATCTCTTCAGGATTAATCTTTGCATTTATATATTTTCTATTTCCTAAATCAAATAATTCTTTTCCTTTTTTTATTAATTCTTTTTCAGAATATATTCCTTCATCATGAATGTTTGCATCCATAGAAATTAAATGTTTTAATTTATTTTTCTCACTATATTTTGTTTTTCTTATTGTTTCTTCATGTTTTTTAGAATAAAATATTGCTTCTATTCCTGAACGCTCAATAACTTCTTCTAACTCATTAGCTGGTAATGATTTATCCATTGGAACAACAATCCCTACACCACACACAACTGATAAATATGCAAGTTCCCATTCATATCGATTTTCTCCAATTATTCCTATTCTTTTTCCTTTTAGCCCTAAACTAATTAATGCTGTTCCTAAATAATTTATCATATCACGTATTTCATTATGAGTATATGTTTTATATTGTCCTTTCCCTATTTTTATTTTATACCCTGGATTGTTTCCATATAATTCTCTTGTTTTATTTAACATATCTTTTAAGTCTGTTACTTCTAATGATTTTTTTGTCATTTTTTTAAAATTCCTCCGTATATTTAATTATTTTTACATTTGCTTAATATTTTCATTTAAAATATATTAATTATATATTTTCATAATTTGTTCTGTGGAAATTGGTCCTAGCCTTAGAATCTTTATATCATCACTTGTACAGTCTACTATTGTACTAGCTTCTCCAAACACCACATCTCCTTCAACCATACCATCAAGAGTAGGACACATTTTTTCTATTTCTTGTAAATTTTTACAAGGATTTTCTCCACTTTTATTAGCACTGGTCAAAAATAGAGGACTTCCAACTTCTTTAATTAATTCTTTTAAAAATAAATATGGCACTATTCTTACTGCTATTGTTTCTCCTATTCCAGCATTGTTTATATATGAAAACGCCTCATATTTTTTATTTAATACTAAAGTAATAGGACCTGGCATAAAAGCCTTTATCAATTTTTCGATTTTGTCATTTGTTATTGCAATACTTTTTATTTGTTCTATATCTTTACACATAACAGGAAAAGATTTATTAGCAGGACGATTTTTAATATTAACTAATCTATTATAAGCTTTATCTGAATTAATTTTTGCACATATACCATATAAAGTATCAGTAGGTACACTAATCACGCCATCTTTTTTAAGAATGTTAGCAATTTCTTTTATTTCACTTTGCTTATATCTTTTCATCATATATATCCTCTTTTCTTTTCCTATTTTATACTTTTTATATAAAAATGTCCAAACAAAAATGCTAAATTGACCAGTTGTTCCAATTTTATAAAGTTTTTTATTCATCAATTGTCGAAATACCAAGTGTAATTTCTTCTAATACATCTAACACTGTTTTTACTGTATCTAATGCTGTAAACATTGGGACATTGTTTTGTGTAGCACATTTTCTAATATAGCTTCCATCTGTTTCTTGGTCAATTGAATCAATATTTCTTGTATTAATTACATAACTAACATAACCTTTTCTTAAAGATTCTAATATTTCTTCACTACCTTCACTAATTTTCTTTTTTACTCTTGTCCTAATTCCTTGTTCTTTTAAAAATTTAGCTGTTCCTTTTGTTGCTTCTATATTAAACCCTAAGTTATAAAATCTTTTAATTAATGGTAATGCTTCATCTTTATCTTTATCTGCAATTGTTACAAATATAGTTCCATAATTTGTAAGCTTCATTCCTGAAGATTGTAATGCTTTATATAATGCTCTTGTTAATTTTTTATCATATCCAATAGCTTCTCCTGTTGATTTCATTTCAGGAGAAAGTGTTGCATCTAATCCTGACAATTTAGAGAATGAGAAAGCTGGTGCTTTTACATACCATTTTTCTTTTTCTTTTGGATATACTACATCAATTCCTTGTTCTTTTAAAGATTTTCCTATCATTACTAATGTTCCAATGTCAGCTAAAGAATATCCTGTAGATTTTGAAATAAATGGCACTGTTCTTGATGACCTTGGATTTACTTCTATTACATATACATCTTCATTTTTATCTACAATAAATTGTATGTTATATAATCCAACAATACCAATGCCTAAGCCTAATTTTACTGTATAATCTATAATTATATCTTTTGCTTTTTGACTAACACTAAAAGTTGGATATACACTAATACTATCTCCTGAGTGAATACCTGTTTTTTCAACATGCTCCATAATTCCTGGTATGAATACATCTTTTCCATCACATACAGCATCTACTTCTAATTCTTTTCCTATTATATATTTATCAACTAATACTGGTTGTTCTGTATTAATTTCTACAGCTGTTTTTAAATATTTTTCTAATGCTTTTTGATTAGAAACAATTTGCATGGCTCTTCCACCTAATACATAACTTGGTCTTACTAAAACTGGGTAACCAATTTCTTTCGCAACTTTAATTCCATTTTCTATATTAGTAACTGCTTCTCCTCTAGGTTGTAATAATTTTAAATCTTTCATTACTCTTTCAAAAGCATCTCTATTTTCTGCTTTTTCAATAGCATTAACATCTGTACCAATAATTTTAACACCTAGTTTTGAAAGTGGTCCTGCAAGATTAATTGCTGTTTGACCACCTAATGATGCTACAACCCCTTCTGGTTTTTCTAGTTCTATAATATTCATAACATCTTCTACTGTTAATGGCTCAAAATATAATTTATCACTAGTTGTATAGTCTGTTGAAACTGTTTCTGGATTATTATTAATAATAATTGCTTCATAACCTGCTTTTTTAATTGTTTTTACAGCATGTACTGTAGAATAATCAAATTCTACACCTTGTCCTATTCTAATTGGCCCTGCACCTAAAACAATAATTTTTTTCTTATCACTTATAATAGATTCGTTTTCTTCTTCATATGTTGAATAAAAATATGGTACATAGCTTTCAAATTCACTACTACAAGTATCTATCATTTTATACACAGGATATATTTTGTTTTTCTTTCTTAATTCATAAACATCTATTTCTTTTTTATTCCATAATTGTGCAATATATTTGTCACTAAATCCCATTTTCTTAACAAATTTTAATGTATTAATATCTGCTATGTTTTTCTTTAATAGTTTTTCTGTTTCAACAATATTTTTAATTTTTTCTAAGAAAAACATGTCAATTTTTGTTATATTATATATTAATCCTATATCTACATTTCTTCTTATTAATTCTGCAATTGCATAAATTCTATCATCTGTTCCATCTTTTATATATGTCATCATTTCTTCTACTTCCATTGTGTCAAATTTTTTATGATAAATATGACATACTCCTGTTTCTAATGACCTTACTGCTTTTAGTAAACTTTCTTCAAAAGTTCTTCCAACACTCATCACTTCTCCTGTTGCCTTCATTTGTGTACTTAATTTATTAGAAGCTAGTGTGAATTTATCAAATGGAAATCTTGGTATTTTACATACAACATAATCTAATGCTGGTTCAAAACTTGCTGGTGTATTAGCTAATGTAATTTCTTCTAATCTCATACCAACTGCAATTTTCGCTGAAACTCTTGCAATTGGATATCCACTTGCTTTTGAAGCTAATGCTGATGAACGAGATACTCTTGGGTTTACTTCAATTACATAATAGTTAAAAGAATGTGGGTCTAAAGCAAATTGTACATTACAACCACCTTCTATTTTTAAGGCTCTAATTATTTTTAAAGCACTATCTCTTAATAGTTGATATTCTTTATTTGTTAAAGTTTGACTTGGTGCAACAACAATAGAATCTCCTGTATGAACACCTACTGGGTCTAAATTTTCCATATTACATATTGTAATTGCTGTATCATTATTATCTCTCATTACCTCATATTCAATTTCTTTATATCCTTTTATACTTTTTTCTACTAATACTTGATTTACAGGAGAAAGTTTTAATGCATGTTTTAATAATGATTTTAATTCTTTTTCATTATCTGCAAATCCTCCACCAGTTCCTCCTAGAGTAAAGGCTGGTCTTAAAACAACTGGATATCCAATTTTATTAGCAGATTCAATTCCTTCTTCTTCTGTCTCTGCGATTATGGATTCTAGTACTGGCTCTCCTAATTCTTGGCATAATTCTTTGAATTTTTCCCTATCTTCTGCTTTTTCAATACTTTCACTGCTTGTTCCTAATAATTCTACTTGACATTCTTGTAAAATCCCTTTTCTATATAATTGCATAGCAATATTTAATCCAGTTTGTCCACCAATTCCTGGTAAAATGGCATCTGGTCTTTCATATCTAATAATTTTGGCAACATACTCTAATGTTAATGGCTCCATATATACTTTATCTGCAATTGTTGTATCTGTCATAATAGTTGCTGGGTTTGAATTTACTAATATAACTTTATATCCTTCTTCTTTTAATGCTAAACAAGCTTGTGTTCCAGCATAATCAAATTCTGCTGCTTGTCCTATTACAATTGGCCCAGAACCAATTACTAATACTGTTTTTATATCTTTTCTTTTTGGCATTTTAATCTTTCCTTTCTTTAAAAAACGATTTCTATTTGAGGATTTTCTTTCGATGAACAACAACGCCAAATGGCAATTATTTTTCAAATTCCCCCATGTTTTTAATAAATTTATCAAATAAATACTCACTATCTTGTGGTCCTGGTGCACTTTCTGGGTGATACTGTACACTAAACACTCTATCTTTTTTACATTCAACCCCTTCAATTGTATTATCCAAAATATTTTTATGTGTTGGCACTAAGTCTGTTTTTTCTAAAGTTTTTTCATCTACTGCATAACTATGATTTTGACTTGTGATTTCTATTTTATCTGTTTCCAAATTTAATACTGGATGATTCCCACCTCTATGTCCAAATTTTAATTTGTATGTTTTAGCACCATATGCTAAACTTATCATTTGATGTCCTAAGCAAATCCCAAAAATCGGATATTTTCCTCTTAATTCTTTTACAAGTTTAATAACATCTTTTACATCTTCTGGGTCTCCTGGTCCATTTGATAAAAAGATACCATCTGGTTTTAATCTTTCAATCTCTTTTGCTGTTGTATTATATGGTACAATTGTTACATTACAACCTTTTTTATTTAAACTTCTTATTATATTTAATTTTATTCCACAATCTACTGCTACTACATTATATTTGTAATTTGCTGTTCTAGAATACCATTTCTTTTTACAACTTACTTTTGATACAGCATCTTTTGGAATATCATATGCTTCTAATTTTTTTAATGCTTCTTCTTTACTAGTTGTAATATTAGTAATAATTACTTTTCTGCTTCCTTTATTTCTAATACTTCTTGTTAGTTTTCTTGTATCAATACCTGAAATTCCTGGTATATCATTTTCTTCTAAATATTCTGACAATGTTTTTGTATAACGAAAATTACTTGGTAAATCATTATATTCTCTTACAACCATTCCTCCTATTGTTGGTTGTTTGGTTTCATAATCTTCATCTGTAATTCCATAATTTCCAATTAGTGGATATGTCATTACAACCATTTGATAGGTATATGATGGGTCTGAAACAACTTCTTGATATCCTACCATTGAAGTGTTAAATACAATTTCATAAATGGCTTCTTTGTCTGCTCCGAATCCATATCCTAAATATTCTTCTCCATCTTCTAGTATAATTTTTTTGTTAAATTCTTTCATACTAACCTCCATTCATATATAATTATAAATTTTTATGTGTAACAATATTTTTTGTATTTGTTATAACTTAAGTTTTTCAAATACAAAAAAAAATAAGGAACAAAAAATCCTTACTTAAAATTGAAATAAAAATAAAACAACTATTAAAAAAGCAGTTGATACAATTTTTATGCAATTATTTTTTTTAATATAGTTTTCCATTTTCATTCCTTTTCTTTGTATGAAATCTTTAGTTTTTCATACTTGATTTTTAGACTATTTATAATGTAACATAAGATAATAAAAATTACAATAGACAAATTAAATTATTCTCAAATTAATTTTTTTTGCCAAGAGAACAAATCGGAAAGCCTTAATATTTTAACTAATTTTAAATTTCTTCTTTGGCTTTCCGTTAATTTGTTCGTGCGCCAAATTTATGAAATAAATTTGTGTGCAATGTGTTTTATATATTAGAAAAGTCAGTATGACTTTCCTAATATATAAAGCTAAAAAACCATTAGCTCATCACAGCAAAATGGTTTTTTTATCCATCAACACTCTACTACAAATTTCATCCATTGGCAATTTTTCTTCATTTCCTGTTTTCATATCTTTTAATGTTATTTCTTTTGTACTAATTTCATCTTCTCCTAAGACAATAACATAAGGAATTTCTAATTTATCTGCATATTTAAATTTTGCCTTCAATTTTTTGTTATTCAAATAAATTTCTGTATTAATTCCAATATTTCTTAATTTTGTTGCTAGTTTTATTGGTTCTTCTAAATTTTCTAACATAGGAATAATTAAAATATCTGCAACAGATTTTTTATCTGCTTTTATAATGTTTAATTCATTTAGTTTATAAAATAATCTTGTTAATCCAATTGAAACACCAACTCCTGGTAAGCTTTTGTTTGTATAATATTCTGCTAGATTTTCATATCTTCCTCCAGAACAAACACTTCCAATTTCTCTATAATCATTTAGAAATGTTTCATAAACTGTTCCTGTATAATAATCTAATCCTCTTGCAATTGTTAAATCTACTTTAAAGTTTGTATCAGGAACACCAAATATTCGCACATTTTTTACAACTGTTTTTAATTGTTCTACACCTTTTAAATATGTTTCATTATCAATTCCTAATTTCTCTAATTTTTCTATTTTTTCATCAGAAGTCCCATTAATTTCTATAAAGCTAATAATATTATTTATCTGGTTTTCTTGTAATCCTAATTTTTCAAATTCTTCTATAACAGCTTCTTTTCCTATTTTTTCAATCTTATCAATAATTCTTAATATCTCAACTGAATTTTCTTTTTGGTTTACACTTTCAAATAATCCATTTAAGATTCTTCTATTATTTATTTTTATAGTAAAATCTTCAAATCCTAATTCTCTAAAGATGGTATAAATAATTGCTGGAATTTCGGCATCATTTATTAAGTCTAATTCTCCATCTCCAATAATATCAATATCACATTGATAAAATTCTCTATATCTTCCTTTTTGTGCTCTTTCTCCTCTATATACTTTTCCAATTTGATATCTTCTAAATGGAAAACTTAAATTCCCATAATTTTTTGCTACATATTTTGAAAGTGGTACTGTTAAATCAAATCTTAAGGCTAAGTCTGTATCTCCTTTTTGAAATCTATAAATTTGTTTTTCTGTTTCTCCACCAGCTTTTGCAAGTAACACTTCTGCAAGTTCTATAATTGGTGTATCTAATGGCAAAAATCCAAATTTTTTATATGTTTTTTCAATTTTTTCTTTCATTTGGTTAAATAAAATTTGTTCATTTGGTAATAATTCCATAAATCCAGCTAATGTTCTTGGCTCTATTTTTTCCATCTTTATTCACAATCCTTTCTCAAGAAACATATGCATTATACCATATATTTCGACTGTTTTCAATATAATTTGGGCTTTAGTTCTAAGTATATTGGCTTTTCTTCTTTTATCATTGTTGCTTTACCATGTCCTGGATACACAATTGTATTATCTGGAAGTTTTAATAGTTTATTTGTTATAGAATCCATAATCTCTTCTATACTTCCTGTTGGTAAATCTGTTCTTCCCCATGTCCCTCTAAAAATAGTGTCTCCAGAAAATACACAAGCTTGTTTTTCGCAATATAGACTAGTTGAGCCTTTTGTATGTCCTGGTGTATGAATAACTTTTAATTCTAATTCTCCTAAATGTATTAAATCTTCATCATCAATTCTTGAATCTGCTTCTAATTCAATTGGTGGTAAATCAATTATCATAGAAAGATTTATATTCAAATCATTTAATCCTTCACTATCAAATCTATGAATCAATACTTTCCCTCCACATTGTTTTTTTAGTTCTGTTACACCAGCTATATGGTCTCCATGGCAATGTGTTAAATAAATGTATTTTAAATTCCCATTTAAAATGTGTATCATTTCAACAATTTTATCAACATCTCCTGCTGGGTCTATAACCATGGTTTCTTTACTTTCTTCATCAAAGATTATATAACAGTTTGTTGGGTCACCTATCCATGTATTAATCTTTTGTTCTTTTAAAATCATATTTCCTCCTTTTTCCTAATAGGTAATTAAAAAATAATTATACACCTATTTTTATATTATTTTTTTCTTTTTACATCATAAACACTATTTACTTTTCTAATCACTTTTAGAGCTTTATTTAATTCATTTAAATTTTCTATTTCTAAAGTAATATTCATAATTGCAATTCTTTCTTTTGTGGTTTTTGTATTTACTCCTAAAATATTTACTTTTGTTGTTCCTAACTCTTTTAAAATATCTACTAATAAACCACTTCTGTCATTTGCAAAAACTTCAATTTCTGCCTGATATGCTGATTTTTCTTCTTCATACCATTCTACATCTATCATTCTATTTTCTTCTGATATTAAGTCTTTTACATTATTACAGTCTTTTCTGTGAACAGATACTCCTCTTCCTTTTGTAATGTATCCCACAATTTCATCTCCTGGAAGTGGATTACAGCATTTAGAAAGTTTTACTAAACAATTGTCTATTCCTTTTACAATAATACCTGAGTTTGATGGTTTTGGTTTCTTTTGTTTTGCTTTTTTTAGTTCTTCTAATTTTTTTTCAATGTCCTCTTCTTCATGTTCCTTTCGATATTCTTGAAGCATTTTTGCAATGACTTTTACTGATGAATTTGCTCCAAATCCAACAGCAGAATACATTTCATCTAAGTTTTTATATTTATATTTTTCAAGCATTTGTTCAATATATTCTGATTTAAATAAATCTGTATGTGTAAATCCAATTCTTTTTAATTCTTTTTCAATTAATTCTTTTCCTTTTTCAATGTTTTCTTCTTTTTGTGCTTTTTTAAACCAGTTTTTAATTTTATTTCTAGCTCCTGAACTTTTTACAAATTTCAACCAGTCTCTACTTGGACCTTTTGAATTATCTGATGTAATAATTTCTACTATATCTCCACTATGTAATGGTGTAATAATTGGCATCATTTTACTATTTATTTTACATCCTGTCATTTTGTTTCCAATTTCAGCATGTATAGTATATGCAAAATCAATTGGTGTTCCTCCTCTTGGTAATACTTTAATTGCTCCTTTTGGTGTAAATACATATACTTCATCTTCAAATAATTCTGTTTTTAATGTATTTAAAAATTCTTGTGGGTCTTCTAATTCTTTTTGCCATTCTAGTGTTTCTCTAAGCCATGCTAATTTATCTTCTTCTACTTTTACAGGTTGTTTTTTTCCAAAATAACTTGCTTCTTTATATGCCCAATGTGCAGCAATACCAAATTCAGCAACTTTATGCATTTCTCTTGTTCTTATTTGTACCTCAAATGGAGTTCCTTTTTCTCCTAATAATGTTGTATGAATAGATTGATACATATTTGGTTTTGGAACAGCTATATAATCTTTAAATCTACCTGGCATAGGGTTATATAACTCATGAACAATACCTAATACTGCATAACAATCTTTTACTGAATTAACTAATATTCTTAAAGCAAATAAATCATATATTTGCTCTAAGTTTTTATTATCACGTTTCATTTTTCTATAAATACTATATAAATGTTTTGCCCTTCCTGTTACCTCTGCATCAATTTTTTGTCTTTTTAAAGTTACACGAATATCTCCCATGATTTTTTCAATAAATTGTGTTCTTTCTTCTCTTTTTTTGTTAATTCCTTCTACTAATTCATGATACTCTTCTGGCTCTAAATATTTAAAAGCTAAATCTTCTAGTTCCCATTTTAAAGAATAAATACCTAATCTATTAGCAAGTGGTGCATATAATTCTCTAGTTTCTTTTGCATTAGCAATTTGTCTTTCTCTCTTTAAAAATTTTAAAGTTCTCATATTATGCAATCTGTCAGCTAATTTAATTAAAATTACTCTAATATCTTTTCCCATTGCTAAAAACATTTTTCTATAATCTTCTACTTGCTGTTCTTCTACTGATGCAAATTGAATATTACTTAATTTTGTTACACCTTCTACCATATCTGCAATTTCATTTCCAAACTGACTTCTTAAATCTTTCTCTGTTATATCTGTATCTTCTACAACATCATGAAGAAGTGCTGCACAAACTGTACTATCATCTAATCCAATGTCTGCTAAAATATATGCAACATTAAGAGGATGAATAATATATGGTTCACCTGAACTTCTTTTTTGCCCTTTATGTTTTTCATTAGCTAATCTATATGCACTCATAATTAATTTGACATCTACTCTTCTGGAATGTTCTTTTCTTTTATTAATAACATCTTTAATTGTAATTTCTTTTTTTTCTTCTTGCATCTGTTCACTTCCCCTTTTTCATTTTAATAGTTCTTGTACAGAAAAAATCTATCTTTATATTGCTCTCATAATATCTTTCATATTAATTTGTAAATTATCTACTCCATTAAATGTATTTACTTCTAATACACCTACAACATCTATTTTATCACCAATTCTATATTCTTCTACAAATTGGCCCATATTGAATCCAATAGCATTTACAACTGTATTTCCTTCTTTTAAGGTTAATTTTAAATGCTTTCCTTCTGACAATGCTCTAATAGAATCAATCTTCAAATTTTTAAATACAAATACAGGCATCTTGTTTCCTTCTCCAAATGGCTCTAATTCTTTTAAACTTTCTACCATATCTTTATTAATATTACTAAAGTCAATTTTAGCATCTATATTTATGACAGGAACAATTTTTTCTATATTAGCTTTTTTTGCAATTTCTTCAAATTCTTTTTTAAAGTCTTCAAATTTCTCTTTTTTGATAGTAATTCCAATTGCCATACTGTGTCCACCAAATTTTTCAATTGTATTTGTACATTTAGATAATGCTTCATGTAAATCAAATCCTGGTATACTTCTTCCTGAGCCTGTTCCAATCCCATCTTCTTCAAAACTTAATAATATACTTGGTTTAAAATACATTTCTGTAATTTTAGAAGAAACTATACCAATCACCCCATGATGCCAATTATGTCCTCCTACTGAAATTGTTGTATTTTCTGCCAAATGTTCTTCTTCTATTTGTTTTATAGCATTTTCAAAAATTTTCTTTTCAGTATCTTGTCTTAATTTATTATATTCATTTAATTTATTTGTAAGCTGAAAAACTTCATTTACATTTTTAGATAAAAATAATTGTAATGCATCTTCTGCTTTTCCCATTCTTCCACAAGCATTAATTCTTGGTGCAATTCCAAAAGAAATACTATTAGAATCAATTTTACTATATCCTGATGATTGAATAATAGATTTTAATCCTATATTTTTGGTTTGCCTAATTAGTAATAATCCTAATTTAGCAATAACTCTGTTTTCATCTACTAAAGGAACAATGTCTGATATAGTTCCTATGCAAACAATATCTAAATATTTTAAATATTCTTCTTCTTTTATTCCTAATCTCATTCCTAATGCTTGTATTACTTTAAAGACTACTCCAACTCCTGCTAAATCTCTAAATGGATATTTACTATCTTTTCGTTTATTATCAATAATTGCTAATGCATTTGGCAATACATTTCCTGGCTCATGATGGTCTGTTACAATGGTTTCTATTCCTAAACTATTAGCATATGAGATTTCTTCTATTGCAGATATCCCACAATCTACAGTTATCATTAAATTACAACCACTTTCATGAATTTTATCAATTGCATTTTTATTTAATCCATACCCTTCATGTAATCTATTAGGTATATATTGACATACTTCTAAACCTCTATCTTTTAAAAAACTTTTTAAAACAGTAATACTTGTAATACCATCTACATCATAATCACCATATATGGTTACTTTTTCTTGTTTTTCTATTGCTTCTACAATTCTGTTAATAGCTTTTTCCATATCTGTAATTAGAAATGGATTATGAAAATCATTTCTTGTAGGATTTAAAAATAATCTAATTTCTTCTTCTTTTATAATGTTTCTATTAGCAAGTATTGTTGCTAATAGCTTATTTACATTATATTTTTTTGATACTTCTTCTACTTTTTCTTCATCTACTTCATATATTTGCCACTTTTTGTTCATATCCCTCTCCTAATTTTTACTTTTTTATTATTGTATACCATTTTCTTTATTTTTAAAAGAGGATATTGTTAATTTATGAAAAAAAGGGTTACAATATAATGGTTTATAATAATTAGAATTAAGAAAAGGCTTAATATATATAATATTTCTTCAAATTCTCAGTTACCCGTCATTGACGCTAACAAATTCTAAACATAAAAGCATAACAATACCTGGAAACAGGACCCTTTATGCTTTTATGTTAAAAATTTGTAATGCTATTTTGGTCACATTCGAATTTTCATCAATATTATATATATCAAGTCTTTTGATTAATAAGTTTAAAATACCATTATCTAGTAACAAAAAAGGAAACTGAGTATAAGTTGTTATAATTCACAGCTTAATTATAACAACTTATACTCAGTTTCCTAAATTTTATAATCATATAATCACAAATATCCAATTTGCAACAGTTTTGTATTATTTACTTTGTAAATTACCTAAATATTTTTCTACTAATTCTATTAATTCTTTAGCAGTTTCGATTTGTAAGTAAGTAGCCTCAGAATTTGGCTCATATTTCTCATCATAATCACTATCTTCTCTTACTTTAGAGGCCATTATTATTTTTCTTCCCATTTGTCTTGGAAAAATTTCTGTTTTAACATAATTTTTGTTAAAATATGCTAATACATCTTTATGCCTTTTAAAGTCAATCTTCTCCATTGCAAGTATTGCTCTAATTGCATAAAAAATTGAATAATATGCTCTATTATTAGAAGCTAATAATTTACTTTCTCTATATAGCAATTCTGCTGTTTCACATTCTTCTTTAGCTCTATCTAATCTGTATAAAGCAAATTCTTTACTAGTTTTTTTCTCCAACTAATACAACTCCTTCATTTATAATATTCATATAAAATGGTTTCACATCTGACCAAGATTCAAAATCATCTATATTTCTTACTAAAGGGGAAAGTACAATTCCTTGATCTATCTCTATATCAGCACTTTTTTCCCATATTTTGATACTATATTCACTTATTTCTTTATCTGATAAATCTGTTAAAATCATTATGTCTATATCTGAACTTTTATTATAATCTCCTCTTGCATATGAGCCATATAGCACTATTTTTTTTAATCTACTGCCTAATATTATTTTTACTTCTTCTAAAAAGTCATTCAATATTTTTTGAATATTATTTGGCATATCAGTCACCTCAATTCTTTTATACTATAACATATAATTTGTTATTTTTTAAAGTCCAAACAAGTTTGAAATTGGCAAAAATGTATTTTCAAACACTTTTTCTTATTTTATCATATATACTTTAAAAATTCAATAATATTGTTTTATTCTTATAATACTAAAACATTGTAAATTAAGGTTGTTAACATACAAAAAACAATTCCACATACAGTTGGTATTAAAAAGCTAATTGCTGTCCATTTCCAACTTCCTGTTTCCTTCTTTATTGTAAGCAAAGTTGTAGCACATGGAAAATGACATATAGTAAATAGCATAACATTTATTGCTGTTAGTATAGTCCACCCATTTTGTTTTAAAATTTCTCCTATCGCAAAGGTATCTTCCATATTTATTAAAGAAGTTCCTTGCATATAACACATGAGTATAATTGGAAGAACAATTTCATTTGCTGGTATTCCTAATATAAAAGCAGTTAAAATATACCCATCTAATCCCATAATATTTGCTAATGGCTCTAAAAAGTTTGCAACAATTGTTAATAAACTTTCTCCTTGTATACCAATATTAGCAAACAACCATATTACTATTCCTGCTGGTAGTGAAACTGCAATGGCTCTTCCTAATATAAATATAGTTTTATCAAAAATAGATCTTACTAATACTTTTAAAAATTGTGGTTTTCGATATGGTGGTAATTCTAATACAAAAGATGATGGCATTCCTTTTAATATGGTTTTTGATAGAATTTTAGATACAATTAATGTCATTATAACACCAAAAATTATTACAAATATGACTGCTATTGTAGATATAATAGATGCTCCTATCCCATTTATTGTTCCTGCTATAAATATGGTAGCAATTGTAATTAAAAATGGAAATCTTCCATTACATGGCACAAAATTATTTGTTAATATAGCTATTAGTCTTTCTCTTGGTGAATCTATAATTCTACATCCTGTTATTCCACAACTATTACAACCAAACCCCATGCACATTGTAATCATTTGTTTTCCGATTACAACAAGCCTTTTTAAAAAATCCATCCATATTAAAAGCAATCCTTGGTAGATATCCTAAATCTTCTAATATAGTAAATAACGGAAAGAAAATAGCCATAGGTGGTAACATAACAGATACAACCCAAGTCAAGGTTTGGTAAACACCTAAAATCAACATATTAGATAACCACTCTGGACAATGTATATATGTTGCAAAAACTATCAATTTTTCTTGTATATTTCCAAATAAACTAAACAAAAATTGAGATGGATAATTAGCTCCTACAATCGTAATCCAAAATATTAGTAATAAAAAAACAATCATAATTGGAATGCCATATTTTTTAGAAGTCAATATTTTGTCCATCTTTCTATCTCTATTAGTATAATCTTTATTATTAAATTTGCATACTTTTTTTCCTATCTCTTCAGAATCTTTTACTATTGTTTCTACTATTTTTTCCTTAAATTTTTCTTGATAAATTCCTTCCATTTCTAACATTTCTAAAGCTTCTTTTTTAATTTTATCTATTTTATTATTATTCACTAATTGTATATCTAATTGTTTTTCTATTTCTTTTAAAATTCCTTCTTCTCCTTCTAAAACTTTTATGCTTATCCATCTTGATAATTTATTCGTTATTCCATATTGTTTACTTATTATTTCTTTTACTTGTTCAATAGCTTTTTCTATTTTTTCATTATATTGTATTTGATAAATTTGTTTTATTTGTTCTTTTTTCTCACAAATATTTCTAACTTCTTTTACTAAATTATTTAATGTTTTTTTCTTTCTAGCTGTAACTCCTACAACTGGTACTTTCAATATATTAGATAACTCCTCTAAATTAATTTCTATTTTATTTTTTTTCGCTTCATCTAACAAATTAACACAAATAATTATATTATCAGTAATTTCTGTAATTTGTAATACAAGATTTAAGTTTCTTTCTAAAGAAGTAGCATCTACAACAATAATTGTGCTATCTGGATTGCCAAAACAAATATAATTTCTAGCAATTTCTTCTTCTTCTGAATGTGACATAATTGAATATGTACCAGGAATATCAACAATTTTATACTGTTTTCCTTTATACTCAAAAACACCTGTTGCATTTGAAACTGTTTTACCAGTCCAATTACCAGTATGTTGATTCATTCCTGTTAGATTATTAAATATTGTTGATTTTCCCACATTAGGATTTCCAGCTAATGCAATTGTATAGTCACTTTTTTGTTTTATTTCTTTATGTTTTATAGATAAATTTTCTTTCTTATTCATAAACTCCTCCTTATTGTATTTTATATAGTTTTTCTTCTTTTTGTTACTATTTTAGTTTTATATTTTCTGCATCTTCTTTACGAATAGCAATTAAACTCCCTCTAAATTCATATGCTCTTGGATTTCCTAATGGACTTATTAAAACTGGTTTGATATTTGTTCCTTCTATTAATCCTAAGTCTAATAATCTTCTTTTTATTGTTTCTTCTCCAATAATTTTATTAACAATACCTACTTCTTCCAATTTTAATTCATTTACTGTTTTTTGTTTCATTACATATAGCACCTCCACATTATGTTTACTATATTGTATTCATTAAAATTTAAATTGTTATTGCACATATTTAAATTTTATAGTAAAATTTTGTTGTAAAAGTATATAATTATATTATTTTTATTGTAGATTACACATATACTTTTACAGGAGGAATCTAATATGAAAAATAAATTTAAAGTAGCAATCGTTGGTGCTAGTGGTGTTGTTGGAAGAACAACTTTAAAAGTATTAGAAGAAAAAAATTTTTCTAATGTTGAATTTACTTTATTTTGTTCTAAAAAATCTGCTGGAAAGAAAATTGAATTTTTGGGAAATAACTATATTCTTCAAGAATTAACTGAAAATTCCTTTAATAAACATTTTGATTATGCAATATTTTGTGCAGGAGGTAATATTTCTAAAAAATTTATACCTTTAGCAGTAGAACATGATTGTACATGTATCGATAATAGCAGTGTGTATAGAATGGATAAAGAAGTTCCTTTAATTGTTCCAGAAGTTAATATGAAAGAAGCATTTAAAAATAAAGGAATTATTGCTAACCCAAATTGTTCTACAATTCAGGCAGTTGTCCCTTTAAAACCTTTAGATGATACATATCACATAAAGAGAATTGTGTATTCAACTTATCAAGCTGTTTCAGGTGCTGGAAGAGATGGAATCGAAGATTTAGAAAATGGTGCAAATGGATTTGCTCCAAAAAAATTCCCTTACCCTATTTTTAATAATTGTTTACCACAAATTGATGTTTTTATGGAAGATGGATATACAAAAGAAGAATATAAAATGATAAATGAAACAAGAAAAATTTTAAATAAACCTGATTTACCAATAACTGCTACAACTGTACGTGTTCCTGTTTTAAACTGTCATAGTGAATCTATAAATATTGAATTCGAAAAAGATTTTGATTTATATGATGTTAAACAATTATTACAAAACTACCCTGGTATTATTGTAGTAGATGACATAGAAAAGAATTATTATCCAATTGCAACAAAAGCTGATGGATATGATGAAATTTTTGTAGGAAGAATTAGAAGAGATTATAGTGTAAAATATGGACTTAATCTATGGGTTGTTGCAGATAATTTAAGAAAAGGTGCAGCAAGTAATGCGATTCAAATTTTAGAAAACATGATAATGATTTAATATTAATATAATTTAAAAGATATACTGCCAAATATATTAAGCAATATATCTTTTAAATTATTTATTATAGGAAAGTTTTCTAAACTTTCTATGATATAAATGGTTAAGAAATTTTAATCATGCCCATTTTGTTCTAATTATATATTTTTCCATAACCAATCTAAACTATTATCCAAACTTTTCTTTTCCATTTTTTTAGCTTCTATATCATCTACCCATAAATATGCAAAAAATGAAATAAATACAAATACAAAATCAATTGCTATACATCTTGCTAAAACTGATAACATATCTCTATATTCTTGTGGTAATGTTACCAATTGTGCTACATGCATAATTAATATAACTAAATGAATAAACAATATAATTCCTGTTATATAGCTCTTTTTTAATTCTTGAGCTAAAAATATTAAAAGTATTGTTGCTATAAGCATTAATAATAAATTTAAAATGTTTGATACATCAAAGATGAACATAAAATAACGCCCCCTTATGAAATATATATTATCATTTTATTTTTAATATATCAATGCTTTTTTATTTACATTTAGATTACAAATTTATTACAATGTTAAAATACATTATTTTAATTTTTTCTCAATCAATGTTACAATTTCTTTTGCTCTTTTTGTTATATATTCTTGGTTTTCTCCTTCAATCATTACTCTAACTAATGGCTCTGTTCCTGATGGCCTAATAACTACTCTTCCATTTCCTGCAAATTCTTTCTCCACATCTTCAATTGCTTTTTTAATATCGTCATCTTTTTCATAATCATATTTTTTATTTTCATTTACTTTTGCATTAATCAATATTTGTGGATATAAATTAATAATATTTGCTAATTCTGAAGCTTTTTTATTTTCTTCTAATATGGTTTGAATTAACATTAAAGAAGTTAATATACCATCTCCTGTAGGATTATAATCTAATAAAATTACATGTCCAGATTGTTCTCCTCCTAGGTTATACCCTTTTTTCAACATTTCTTCTAACACATATCTATCTCCTACTTTTGTTTGTAATAATTGTAACCCATTATTTTCAGCATATTTGTTTAAACCTAAATTACTCATAATTGTTGCTACAATTGTATTTTCATTTAATACACCTTTTTTTCTCATATTTGTAGAAATTATAGCTAATAATTTATCACCATCTATTTCATTTCCTTTTTCATCAATTGCTAAACATCTATCTCCATCTCCATCATAAGCAATTCCTAAACTTAATTTATTATCTACAACAAATTTTTTTAAATTTTCTAAATGAGTAGAACCACAATTTTCATTAATATTAATACCATCTGGGGTATTATTAATAATTCTATAATTAATTCCTAAATCTTTAAATACCTTTTCTGCAACTACTGAAGTTGCTCCATTAGCTGTATCAATTCCTACAACAAAATCATCTCTTAAATGTTTTTCGATTGTATCATCAAAATTTTTTCTAAAGAAATATATGTATTCATTTATTAAATCAAAACAATATTCACTAACTCCAATTTTTTCATTTTGTGCTGTCAATTCTTCTAACTTTCCTGAATCCATTACCTCTTCTATTTCTTCTTCTAATGTATCTGGTATTTTCATTCCTTTATTACTAAAGAATTTTATTCCATTGAATTCAAATGTATTATGTGATGCAGATATTACAACACTAGCATCTGCTTTTAATTTTCTTGTTAAATATGCTACTGCTGGTGTTGGAATAATTCCTAATAATTTAACTTTTGCTCCATAACTTAAAAATCCTGCTGTCATAGCACTTTCAATTAATGTTCCTGATAAACGTGTATCTCTACCTATTAAAATTGTTGGTGTATGGTCTGTATGTTTTGATAATACATATGCTCCTGCTTTTGCAACCTTATATACCAATTCTGGTGTTAACTCTGTATTAGCAATTCTTCTAATACCATCTGTGCCAAAATATTTTCTCATATTTTAACTTCCTTTCCATAAAATCAAATATATTTAACTTTTATCTGTATTATTTCATCTAAATTTCTTTCACTATCATTATATTATACAAATTTTAAATGTTGCAAAAACAGAAATAATATTTCTTGGCTGTTAATTTTAACATATAAAAATTACTATTTCTTAAAATTCATAACAATTTTTTCTTTTAATGATAATTTAAAATCAAATGGTTTATCTATTTCGATTCTTTTATTATTTAATACTAATTTAGGATTTTCTGTTGTTAATTCTTCCAATTTTTCTTCTCCAATAATATCTGAAATTTCCTCTAAAATTTGTGGTATTTTAGAATAAATTGTATTTTGTCTATGAACATCTGTCCCTAAAAAATGTACCATATTATTTTCAAAAAATTTTCTAACAATTATTTCTGCTTTTTTGCCATATTGCCCTATAATACTTCCATAATTTGCTTGCATTAATACACCTTTTTCAATCAAATCATATACTAATTCTGGCTCTTTTTGTATAAAACAATATCTTTCTGGATGTGCTAAAATAGGAACTAATTTGTATTGTAACATATCATATATAACATCATATAAGTTCATTGGCTCTGCATTTAATGGTAATTCAAATAATACATAACTTGTATCATTAATAGTTGATGCTTTTCTTTTTTCTAATAATTCTATGATATTATCTGTAAAATATATTTCATTTCCTAAATATAAATTTGTATTAATATTTTTTGTCTTTAAATTTTCTAATATTGCTTTTACCCATACTTCTCTTTCTGGTACATCTGTCTCGTAATAGTTTTCCATATAATGAGATGTAGATATTACAGCTTCAAATCCTGCTTTTTCTGCTTCTTTTATTAAATTAAATGTTTCTTCAATACTTTTTGAACCATCATCAATATTTGGTAATATATGTGAATGAAAGTCTATCATCTTTCTTTTGCTCCTTTTTATTTGTTTCGTTTGTTCACTTCATTAGTATTCTTTTTACCTCATGATTAGCTATCTAAATTCTTTTTTTCTTCTTCTAAATATGTATTAATTTGGTCTAATATATCTTTTGCTTTTTCGTCTGGAACTCCTTCTGAATCTTTTATTTTCATTTTGGTTTGTAATGCTTTTGGTTGTTCATCTTCATCTATTTCTTGTTGAATTCTATTTAGCTGAGGATTCTCTGGTCTTACTCTTCTTTTCAACTCTTCCCTTTTATTTTGAACATTCATTGTTCTATTTGTTGGTTTACTATTTGATGAATGTTTTGCATTTTTTTGTCCTGAACTTACCATAGCTGTTGAACCATAATAATATGATTGCTCATATTTTTTTGCTGATACTGGTATTTTATTTAATACAATTCCTGCAATTTTTCCTCCAACATTTTGAATATTTGTAACAATTTTTTTCAAGTTATCTTTCTTAGTTTGTTTATGTGCTACTACAATTACTGTTGAATCAACAATTCTTGAAAGAATAATGGAATCTGTTACTAATTCACAAGGTGTTCCATCAACAATTACTATATCACATAATTCTTTTAGTTTATCTAATAACTCTACCATCTTTGTTGAAATTAATAATTCTGATGGATTTGGTGGAATGTTTCCTGCTGGTATAACATATAAGTTTGGTACTTCTGTATTTTGAATATAACTTTCTAAATCATCTGATATTTCTTTTCCTGTATTATTATCAAAATTTGATAAATAATTAGAAAGCCCTGGTCTTGGAGAAACTCCAAAAATTGTATATTGTCTCCCTTTTCTCATATCAGCATCTATTAAAATAACTTTTTTTCCTGTTTGTGCAAATGTAATTGCTAAATTAGATGTTACCCAGCTTTTTCCTTCTCCTGGTAATGTAGATGTAACTAATAATGTTTTTAATTTATTATTTGTATTCATAAATTGAATATTCGTTCTTAATGTTCTAAAAACTTCTGAAACAGGAGATTTTGGGTCTCTATGTGCAATTAATTCTTTTTTCATTATCTTCTTCCTCCTTTTTTCTTTAGTTTTTCCATATCCATACCATATATTGGAATTGACGCTATAACTGGTATTTTTACACTCTTTTCGATATCTTCTTGTGTTTTAACTGTTGTATCTAATATATTTTCAAGTAATACATATATAACTGCTACAATTACTCCAAAAAATGCAAAAACAACTATATTTTTTAAATAGTTTACATTAGAAGGATTTTCTTCTACAGTTGCTTCATCAACAATGTGTACATTATTGATATTATATATTTCTCCAGCTATCTTTTCTGCAAATACTTTTGCAATCTCATTTGCTATTTTAGCAGAATATTGTGCATTTTCATTAGATACTGTTATTTCAATTAGTTCTGTATTTTCTACTGATGTAACTTTTACATTTTTTCTTAAATCATCTTCATTTACTTCAATTCCAAGATTTGATATAACTTGTCCTAATATATTTTTACTTTTTACTAATTTACTATATGTAGCTACTAATTTTGAGTTAATTGTTAAATCTGTTGCTGTTATAGTTTCTGAAACTTGATTTTCATCTGCTTTACTTGATTTTCCAGCTAATACTAAACTTGTTGATGAGCTATACATTGGTGTTACAAATCCTATTGAATATATAATTCCTATTACTATAAATATTAATATAATTAGTACAATGTGTACTTTTTTGTGCCAAAATATTTCGAATAATTCTTTTAAGTCAATTTCTTTTTCTCCCATATTTCCTCCTTTTATTTTTTTCTTTTGATTTTTTTACTTTATTAGTATACATTTTTATGTATTTTTTTGCAATCTTTTTTAAGAAAAAGATATGTCATTTTGTTAATTTATAACTTTTGGTATCATGTTATAAATTTTGTTTCTGTATCACTTTTTTCATAATCCTTTTTGTTTCTCCTAATATTTTTTTATATAATGGTTTTCTTACATATTTTTTTAATTTTTCTATAATATTATTATCATTAATTTTTCCCTTTGCTACATTTATAAAAAATTTTTTTCTATTTTTATTTTTAGGAAGATTGAAATGATGATTATACTTAAACGCTAATTTTAATTTTACTTGTTGATATTTCATTTTCTGTTTTATTTCGCCAAAAATTTTTTCTGCTTTTTCTGTATTAATAGTCAATAATGAAACACCTTTACCATCACTAAAGTCTTGTAATATTTTTTCTATTCCCCAAAAGTCTCCTATTGTAAAATCTGCTTTTCTATTTTCATCCACAAATTTACAATTATAACATGATGGTCTATTTATCAGCTGATTTCCTGAAAAAGCTGTTATATATTCCTGTATCTTTTTCTTTGTTCCATCTTCAAATTCTATATATGCTCTATTATCCATTTCCTTATTTTTACTTCTAAAATAAATTGTTTTAGCTTTTTTCTTTTCTACATTTTCATGGTTTTTTATATACATTTTTAATATTTTAGGAGATGGATTAGCATGACATATAATTTCACACAATATTAATTTTTCATTTTCTTTCCCTAAATACGATTTTAACCCTTGAATTTGACAAGGGGTACCAGTAAATAACACATATTGATTATGTCCTAAAAATTCTTTTACTTTTCTATAACTATCTCCTAAATCACTTCTTACATATTTTGAAAAACTAAACTTTTTGCAATCTTCCATATTTGTTGCATAGTCATGAACAGCAACTAAATTTTTATCAAGTTTAACTCCAAAAACAATTCCTTGTCTTTGAATAACATATTCTGCTAATATTTTGAACATTCCACCTGATGTACTATTTTTTCTGTTAGTTTCATTATCGTTTTTGGTTGCATATGCCTTTATATCATATCTATTCTCTTTTGGATAATTACTACACACTGTCCTGCATTTATTACATTTTATACATTTTTCTTCATCAATTTCAGGATATAAAAATCCCTCTTCATCTTCTATCATTTGTATTGCATTTACAGGACATACTAATTTACACGCCCCACATCCATTACATAATTCTTTTTTTTGTGCATCAAAATATATTTGTTGCATTTTATGTACTTCCTCCTTTTTTAGTTCTAGCCATAGTTACTTTTATTTTTTCTTTATTAATTATTTTTTCCTAGTAATATTTACTCAAGCTTTTTTCTTTCTCATTCCAAAAACTTTTTGAAGTGGTTTATTAAACAATTCTTTTTCATATTTATTGGTTGAAAATTTATATACAACCAAACCATATAGTATAGTGTATAATAGTATTTGGCATATTAGTGTAATATCATTTACAATAGGAAATTTTAATTTTATTAAGTAAACAATTATTATAATAAAAGTCATTGGTATTGACATCTTTATAATATTTTTCCAAAATTCTATTATATTAATTTTAATTACTTTATGATAGAAAATATTCATAAAAATAATTTGCCCTAAAATAATTGATATTGCAGTTCCAATAGCAGCTCCAATTCCACCCCACATTTTAGCCAATATAATACTGATTATGGTATTAATTAGTGCAAATACCATTAAAACCATTACTCTAAACTTATATTTATTTTTTGCTTGTAAAATATTTAGCCCAACATTTTGTATTAAAGGAATTGTACTAGGAATCATTAAAATACAAGCAATTATATATGCCTCTCTATATTCTGGGCCAACCCATAATAAACTAATAAATTCATTTCCATACAATACAAATCCTGATATAATTAATGCTATTATAATGTATTGTATCCTACCTGTTTTAATAAAAATATCTGTAAATTCCTGATTAGAAGCATTCTGTGCTTCCATTTTTGTGATTTTAGGAAGTAATACACCAGCTATCGCTGTAGAAAAGTTTATATACATATGATTTAATTGCCCTGCTACAGCATATATTGCAACTGCTACCGACCCAGAAAAAACTCCTAATATAAATTGATCTAAACTCCAGTTTATTTTATCCATAATGCTATTTAAAAAAATCCATACAGAATATGCCATAATTTCTTTCAATAACTTAGTATCTATTTTTCCAAATTTTAGTTTAACTTTCAACTTATTTTTACAATATATATAATTTAATAATAAAGTTCCAATATTTAATATTGTATTTAGTACTACAAGTGCAATCGATTTATAACCAAATTCTAATAAAACTATCATTACAACAGGATTTAATATAATTCTTATTAAATTTAATAATTTTGAAAATATAAACTTTTCATAAGCAGTAATAATAAATGTATAAACACTTAAAGGAAAAGTTATTACCAAATTTGCTGTTAAAATTCCCATTAAAACTTTTGCTTTTCCTAACTCTGCTTCACTCATAGTGTTTCCAAATAACTTATCCACATTAAGCCATAATAACATACTAATAATTCCTGCTATTATACCTATAATAGTATAAATAATTAAGAACATCCCATGTAATTTTTCTTCTTTATCTTTTTCTTTTTGTGCTTTATATCGTGCTGTATAAATAATAATAGCATTTCCAAATCCAAAATCTAAAATAGTTAGATAAGAAATAACTGAGGTTACTAATGAATACAAACCATATTCTGTTTGTCCCAATTTTGCTGTTAAAATAGGTGTATATAAAATACCTATTAACATATTTACCGCAATAATTATATAGGATAAAATTGCTCCCATTTTTATTTCTTTTCCCTTTTGCATTTTTATTTTCCCTTTCATCATATTTTGTAATAAATATCCTAATATCTAATCAAATTTTATTTATCTCTTTGTACTTTTTAAATTTTCTATAAATTTTTTTGCTTTATCTCTTTCTTCTTCTAATATTTTATATGTTTCTTTATAATCCACTTTTAATTGTTCTTCTGTAATTTGATTTTTGTACCATCTATTTTCCAGTTTAAACTTTTTTAATAAAGTATCTATTCTTGAATTCATCTTTACTTTCGAATCTTCCCTATCAAATACCACAAATGGTCTATCATATAAAATTGCAAATACAGAAGAGTGAAATGAATCTGTACAGATTAAGAAAGCATTTTTTTCTAGATACAAAAATTCACTTGGTCCAGTTTTATAAAATGGACTATTTTTATCTAATATATTTATTATTTCACAATTATTTTCTTTTGCTATTCTTTCTATTTCTTTTCTTCTTTTTTCTGATAATTCTCCTAAAAAATAATTCAAAATATATTTGTCTGTTTTTAATTGCTTTGGTCGTTTCGACACTTTATCCCATTCTTCTTCTTTTAATAACATAGTAGGATCAACTAATACTTCTATATCTTTTCTTCCTGTCAGTTCTTCTACTATTTCTTTTCCTCTATCTTCTCTGACAGCAATTGCTCTAAATGTCGATAAAGCTTTTTTTGTATTTTCTTTATATTCTTCTGGCAATTCATTTATGCCAAAACTAGCAGAAAACGCAATTTTTTGTTCTGGTTCTGCAAACTGTAATAAGTCAAAATCACTCAACCTATTAAATTTAGGATTCCATACTTGATCACTTCCAGCTATAAAAATCTCATACCTTTTGTTCCAATTTACATCAGTTACAATAAATTTTTTTTTAGAAAATATAATATTTTTATTAAATCTTTTAAAATATTTTAGCCTTTCTAACCTTTTTAAATTTGATTTTATATATCGTAGAATTTCTTTTAAAACCTTAATATTTGATAAATTTTTTCTATTGTTTAAAAAAGGATAATTTTTTATTGTTTCTATTTCTAGACTATTCTTTCTAGCAAACTCTTGAACAGCATAATTTTGTAATCTATTTCCATAATTGTTATTATCAACAATTGTTACAATTCCTACTTTCATTATCTTATTCTCCTAAATAATTTTATAATTTTTATTTTTAATTTATAAAAATAAAATAAAACATTGATTCTTCTTTTAGCCAGTAAATATACTTGTATTTTTTCCACTATATTTAGTTGTTTCAAATTATATATTTCAGTTATATCTTTCAAATGTTTTTTTATGTTTTTTTCTATCAAGTATTTATATTCTTTAAATTCTATACCTGTTTTTACCACCCTACCTAGCCTTACAGATAATATTTTTAAACATTTACTATTGAATATTTCTTTTAACTTCCTACTATTATTTATATTAATATTATCAAGTTTATGAAATAATGTTTCTCTCACTTTAATAGTTTCATTTATTAATTGAAAATTCTTTTCACTAGAATGTGTAACACTTTGTTCATTAGAATAATAATTATACAGTTCTTCATTTAAAAAATATATACTCTTCTTGTTTGTTAATAAATCAAAATAATAAATTACGTCCTCCATATATATTAAATTCTCATCAAATAATATTTTTTTCTTATCATTTTTAATCATTAACAACATGACATAATTTTCATTTCCTTCATTCGAAATTAGAAACTCTTTTTTTACTTTATCTATTTCTAAATCATTTTCATATTTTTTATATTCTAAATTCTTAATTTTTCTTTCTATCTTTTTGTTATTTTTATGTAAAAAATAATTACATCTTACTATTTCAACATTTTCTCTTACTATAGATTTATACATTTCTTCTATAAAATTCTTTTCTATCCAATCATCTGAGTCAATAAAAGTTATATATTTTCCATTTGCATTCATAATTCCTATATTTCTAGTATTACTTACTCCTGTGTTTTCTTTATTTATAGGAATTATTCTTTCATCCTTCTGAGCATATGAATTTATAATATTTTCTGTATTGTCATTTGAGCCATCATTTATTATAATTATTTCTATATTTTGATAAGTTTGATTAATTATTGAATCTATACATCTCGAAATATATTTTTCATTATTATATGTAGGTATTATCACAGAAATAAGTTCTTGCATAACATTTCCTTTCTTTATTTCATATCAAGAATTGCTTTATATATTCTTTCACAATTATTATTATCATGTAGTTCAAAAAAACTTTTCATTTTTTTTAAATATTTTTGTTCTATCTTAAAATCATTTTCTATATAATCTATAATTTTATCTATTACATCTTCTTCTTTATTAAAAACTTTTCCAAATCCATCATTTTCAAAATCAAAGTATCCACGTTCTACATGTTTAGAAAAAAATTCTTCTTTGTCAAATTGATAAAAAATTATTGGTTTTCTCATAAATGCAAAATCACTGCACACAGATGAATAATCTGTAATCATTAAAGCAGATTCTTTTAATAAATCTTGTACTTTTTCATCATCACTACTTACTATTAATATATTTTTGCTTTTTACTTTAAAATCACTTATATATTTTCTCATACCATTATGAGGATAAAATTTTATTGTTATGTTATTGCTTTCTATATAATCTATAAGTTTTTTATTTGTTAATAGAGACATCCATTTTTTATAATATGTAGTTTTAGTAAATTCTTCGTTTTTTCCTAAAAAATTTTTATCTCTTCCTAGCCATCTTCTCCATGTAGGCATGATTAAAATTTGTTTTTGATTAATTTGATTATTATTTATTAATCCGTCAAATCTAGCCAATCCTGTATAAACAACCCTATTGGGTGAATATCCATAATTATTTTTTATTTCTTCATATTCATCTTTTGCTCCACATATAAATAATTTAAATTTTGTATTTCTATAAAAAAACATTGGAAACTTATTTAATATAACTCCATGCTGTAAAAACACAAATTTATTAAATAAATTAAAATATCTATGTAAAATAGAAAAAAGAAGATGGTCTGGACTACTATCTTTTACAGAACTAATAATTTTATCAGAAGCAATATAATAAATCCAATGTTTTAAACTTCTATATTGAATTATATTTCCTAAATTTTCAACTTTTTTATAATCATTACATTTTTTATCTATTACATAATAACATTCATCTTCTTTATGAAATTTCTTTAAATATTGATAAAAATAAAATCCATTATCTCTTGCAGAATTTGATAATTCTGAAATCAACCAAACCTTCCTTTTTTGAATCTTAAATACTATTTTATATATTAGTGCTATTGGTAAAACAAATATAAATATAAAAACCCCTAATATTTCATATAACTTTATATATTGTAATTTATCTAACAACATTTTCATCATTCTCATCATTTTCCTCTTATAATATATTCTTTAAAAATATGTCATATATGGATATACCTCTCCCGAATTTTCAAATACAAATTTAAAAAACCAAAATCCTAATAATAATATTATTAAAATTAGCTTCATTATTCTTCTATTTTCTGTTTTATTAAAAGATGTTACTATCTGCGGAATTAATAATAAAGATGTATATCCAAAATATAATGATAATCTATCTGCATACATTATAACTCCTCTAATTTGAAAGAGAATTAAATCCATTATTAAAAATACTCCTAATGCATAATTCATAGTATGTTTCTTATTGATATTCTTTATATTAATAAAATATAAAAATATAAATAAACACTTAAAAAATGTTTCTATTAAACTAATTTGAAAGTTTTCATTCAAATATCTTGTTGTATAATTATAGAAAATCCTATCACTTATCAAATTAAATTTGTGTAAAAATCCCATTACATTAACAATATTTGTAGCAATAATAACAGTCGCAATTACTATAGAAATACAAATTGTTTTCTTTTGCTTTATATTGCTTATGCTTAAATAATATATTATGTACAATACTATACCTATATAAGCTGTACTATGAAATTGAGCAGCAATAAATACTGTCAATAAATATTTCATTATATTTTTTTTCTCTATATATTGAAATCCAAAAAACAATATTGATAGTGCAATTGATTGTCTTAAATAATTATATGTTCTAC
Source organism: uncultured Clostridium sp. (assembly GCA_947364715.1). Classification (GTDB taxonomy): domain Bacteria; phylum Bacillota; class Clostridia; order TANB77; family CAG-508; genus CAG-269. The sequence continues at coordinate 7,592 of CANAUI010000006.1, read as the reverse complement.
AGTAAAACAACATTAAATATACCAATATTGACATATAAAAAGGTGCTTTTTTTCTATATTTATATAATGCAACTACAACAAATAAATTACAAATTAATTGGTGTATAAATAAAAATATATTAAAATTATCTGTAAATCTAGATATTATATAATTTAGTAACAAATAACCTAATTCACCATCAGGTCTAAGTTGTATATAATTTTGAAAATCATTAAATCTACAAGCATATATAAACCAATTTCTTCCATATACCTTTATATCTGTTCCTATACTATAATCTCTTAATCCTCCTAATATAGATAAAATCATTACAATGGTAAAGAGCATTATATAGTTCATTATATCTTTATTTTTTTTTGATTTATCAATTTGACAAGAAATTATGAATACAATAGTAAATGTTATTATATATGCTAACATATCTCATCATCATCCCTCATTACATCTCCCCCTCAAGATTTTGACACAAATACTAATTCAAGTAGTATTTTATAATAACTTTATCAATTCTAAATGTTTTTTCACTACTTTTTCTATATCATATTTGTTCTTATTTTGTTCATTAAAATTTATTATTTTCTCTTTTAATTCAAAATTATTTATTAATTCTATAATTGACTCACTCAAACTTTTATAATCTTCTTTATCAATTAATATTCCATTTACTCCATTTTGAATAATATTTTGTATTCCACCAACATTACTAGCAATAATAGGTTTATTACATGCCATATATTCTATTAAAACAAATCCAAACCCTTCCCACTTAGAAGGAAGAACAGCTATATCAAAAGCTGGAATATATTTTTCTACATTATTAACCCAACCAGTAATTATTATTTTATCTAATATCCCATGTTGTTCTGCATAATCCTTTATTTGGGATTCTAATTCACCTGCTCCAACATACATTAATTTAAGATTTTTATTTGTTTTATTTGATAATTCAAATGCTTTTATCATTGTTAATGGGTCTTTCTGTTCTGATACTCTTCCTACCACACCAATAACAGTTTCATTATCTTTTATATTATATATTTTTCTTATGTGTTCTCTATATTTGGTACAATCTTGAAATTTCGAAAAATCTATTCCATTTTCTATTATACACATTTTTTTCCTTGATGCAATTTTATATTTTAATGCAGAATCATATTCACTTTTCGATATATTTATTATCTGATTTGTTTTTATTGCTAATATTTTTTCAATTAATACAATTATGTTTTTCTTCTTTTTACTAATTTCTGCATTAAAAAACCATCCATGTGCATTATATAATATTTTTGTTTTAAAATTAAATACTAGAGCTATTCTTCCAAACGCTCCAGCTTTGCTACTATGACAATATACTATATCTGGTTTTATTTGTTTTAATATTTTTCTTACTTCCAATATTGATTTTATATCATTTTTGGGGCTTATATCTCTTACCATTGGAACAATATATATTTTATTGACAAATGTTTTAAATCTATCTATCTGGTCTTTATAATCTTCAGAAACAATTATTATATTTTCATAATTATCATCTCTAAAATTTTTAAGAAACATATATAAATATTCTGCAACCCCACCTGCCGATTGTGCAATATGTACTATAATTTTTTTTGCCATTAAATTGCTCCTTCTCTTTTTACTACACTTTTAATTGTTTTATATATCAATTTAATATCAGTTGTCAATGTATGGTTGTAATAATATTCCATATCCATAGTTAACCTATCTGTGAAAGTTGTGTTACTTCTACCTTTTATTTGCCATAATCCAGTAATTCCTGGCTTACAAGAAGTTATATATTTGAAAAAACCATTAATCTCTTCTTTTTCCTTTAACATGTATGGACGTGGTCCAACTAAGCTCATATCACCTTTTAAAACATTAATAAATTGAGGAAACTCATCTAAGCTTGTCTTTCTTAATATTTTCCCAATCTTCGTTATTCTTGGGTCATTTTTTAGCTTTTTATATTTCTTATATTCTTCTCTAGCTTCCTCATTTTCTTCCAAGTATTTTTCTAACTTTTCATCAGCATTTACTATCATTGAACGAAATTTATACATTTTAAATGTCTTTCCTCCTTGTCCAATTCTCTCGTGTGTATAAAATATTGGTCCATTTTCTTTTGTTATTCTATTTACTAACCATACACCAATTGTTAGTGGTATAAGTATTATTAAACCACAAAAACCACCTAAAATATCTAGAAGTCTTTTCAATATCTTTTCTAATTTCAAAATAATTTTACTTCTTTTAGGTATTAGTACTAAATCTTCTATATTATTATATTCTAACGATAATACATCCTTACCTACATCCATTTTAAATCCCCTTCCATTCTCAATGCACAAACTAGTTGGAAAAAATTAAATTAATTAAACGCAAAAAGATAGCAATAAAAAACTACTTTTTTTGCAGTTTTATTGCTATCTCTTTTTTACATATGATATTAAAGCTATCTTTATTTTGTAAAGTATAGCTCTCTCTCTCTCTCTCTCTCTCTCTCTCTCTCTCTTACAGCCCCAAGACTTACACCGTTCATCTTTTAACTTCCCCCAATTAGAAAACATTTTTCCTTATTTTTCTATTATTATTATCACCTAATTATCTCATTATGTCAATATTTTAATGTGAATTTTTCTATTTTTTATATCCCGTTTTTTCTATTATTTTATTACTAATTTCTTTTACTTTATCTGATGGCACATAATCTGTTTCTCCAAAAGCTTGTTCATGTAATTTAGTAACATTACTTTCTAATGTTACTGGTACACCATACCATCTATCTAATGTAATACCTTTTGTCTCATAAGGCCATCCTATACTATTTGTTACTTTAAAACTTGCCACACTTGGTAATAGTGAAAAAATATCTCCTGATGTAATATTAGTATATACTTCTGGTAAAATTTTATCAATAATCTGATTCATTTCACTTATATTTTTTGTTTTGAATTTTTCTACCATAGCTTCTATAACAGTCCTCATTCTTTCAGCTCTTTTATAATCTCCACCTTCTGTATAGCGAATTCTTGAATAAGCAACAGCTTGTACACCGTCTAAAGTTTGTAATCCAGATGATGCTATTTTTTCAGTAGATAATCCTGTTACTTTTGATGTTTCATTTATATATTTGTTTATATATTGTACTTCTTCTGGTTGAACATTAATTTTTATACCTCCTAATGCATTAACAGCTTCTGCTACAACATCAAAATTTACAGTTGCAAATTCTGTTATATTTAAATCAAAGTTTTCGTTTAATGTTTTTAAAGCAAGTGGTGCTTCTCCATAAGAATAAGCATGTGTAATTTTATCTAATCCATGACCTTGAATATTAACATATGTATCTCTATATACAGATATTAGTTTTACTTCTTTTGTATTATTATTAATACTTGCAATAATAATACAATCACTTCTATTTCCTTTTCCTAAACTACTATCTCTACTATCTATTCCAAATAATGCAATATTCCTATATTCAGATAAGTTTTTTTCTACCTGTGAAGATACTCCTAAATCAGTTTCATCAATATTTATTTGTTTCATTTTACCTAATTTACCATTAATAAAAATAAATACACTTCCTACAATTAATAGTAAAAGAATTATTAATATTAATACTATAATCCCAAATATTTTTAATCCTTTTGAATTCTTTTTTTCTTTATCTTTATACTTTTTCCCCATTTGTATTCCTCCATATATTTTTACCATATTTGATTTTTAAAATTTATTTATAAATTTTATTACATCTTATCTGGCATTTCAATTCCTAATAATTCACTACCAATTTTTAGTACTTTTCCAACTGCATATGTTAAGTAAATTCTAGCATTTTGTATGTCTTTATCTTCTACTAATATTTTATTATCATTATAAAAATTACTAAAAGCTTTTGCTAAATCAATTAAATATCTTGATAAGATAGATGGCTCTTCTTTTTCTGTTACTTGTATTAATATATCTTCAAAATTATATATTAATTTAATAATATTTTTTGATGATTCATCTAATAATTTATCAAATTTAATCTCTTCTATTGTTGGTATATATTGTGCTTTTTCTAAGACACTTTTTGTACGTACATAAGTATATTGCACATATGGTCCTGTTTCTCCTTGGAAGTTTAATATTTGATTCCAATCAAATACTTCATCTTTAATTCTACTATTTGCTAAATCATTAAAAATAACTGCTCCTACTCCTACTTTTTTTGCTACTTCATCTTTATTTTCTAAGTCTGCATTTTTCTCTTCTATAATTTGTTTTGCTCTTTCTATTGCTTCTGTTAATAATTCTTCTAGTTTTACAATATTCCCTTCTCTTGTTGACATTTTTCCTGTTGGTAATGATACCATTCCAAATGGTACATGTTTTAACCCTTTTGTATATTTATCATCTATTCCTAATAATTTTGCTACTTCAAATACTTGTTTAAAATGTAATGTTTGTTCATAAGATACAACATATAAAGCTTTATCAAAGTTATAGTTTCTTGCTCTATATAAAATCCCTGCTAAATCTCTAGTAGCATATGTTGTTGAACCATTTGATTTTTGTATAATACATGGTGTATTAATTCCTTTATCTTCTAAATCTATAATTTTAGCTCCTTGAGATTTTACTAATTTTTGTGTTTTCTCTAATATTTGTATTACTTCTGACATTTTATCTGAGTAAAAAGCTTCTCCATTCCATGAATCAAAATGACTTCCTAATATATCATATACTTTTTGGAATTCTTTTAAACTTAAACTTCTAAATTTCTCCCATATTTGTGTACAATATTGGTCTCCTTCTTCTAATAATTTAAAATTCATTCTACATTGCTCTAAAACATTTTCATCCTCTTTACATACTTGATTAATTCGAATATATATTTTTGTTAATTCATTAATTGGGTCATCTTCAATATTGTATTCTTTTCCCCATAGTTTATATCCTTCTATTAATTTGCCAAATTGTGTTCCATAATCACCTAAATGGTTTATACCTATTGTATTATAGCCTAGATATTTATAAATATTATATAATGCACCACCAATTACTGTAGAGCGCAAATGTCCTATATGAAATGGTTTTGCAATGTTTGGTGCTGAATAATCAATAATAATATTTTTTCCTTTTCCAATTTCAGATTTCCCATATTGTTCTTTAACAGCAATTTCTTTTAACACTTCTTCTACTATTTGTTTTTGAGAGATATAGAAATTTAAATAACCTCCTACTACTTCTACCTTTTCTACTATTGTTTCATCTATTTGTATTTTTTCTTTAATATCATTAGCAATTATTTGTGGTGCTTTTTTCAATTCTTTTGCTAATCGAAAACATGGAAATGCATAATCTCCATTGCTTGTATCTTTTGGTATTTCAATATAATTTTCTAATTCTTGTTTATCTATATTAACTACTTCTGAAATAGATTTTGCAATTATTTGTTTAAATTCTATCATATTTTTCTCCCTCTATTTGAATATTCAAGTAAAATTATATTATTTTTATCTTTAAAAGTCAATTGATTTAAGCTTAATAATTTACATGAAAAAGCAAACTGTTACAATTCGTAGCTGATAAATATTATCTTTTTGAATTGTAACAGTAATCCTACCCATTTTATAGATGAGTTTGCTTTTTATTTCTGTTCTTCTGATAATTCACTAACTAATTCTGAATCAGTTCCTTCGAGCATAATTTGTTGATAATCTAAATCTTCTTCTCCAACAATTACAACTCCTTTTTCTATAGTTGATATTTTGTTATGTACTTTTTCTCTATATTTTTCTATATTGGCTCTATCTATATAAATTTTCACTGTTGGATTTGCTTTATTATTAATTTTATCTGTTGGTGGAATATAATACTCTATACCTGCATTTTGCAATTCTTCTAATATAGGAATAATTGGTCTTAAATATGGTACTTCTAAAGAGCATTTTATATGTTCTATACTTTTTTCCTTTTGCTCTTTAATATATTTCGCACATTTTTTAATTGCTTCTTTAGCCCTACCTTTACTTTGACCATAAGCAGTTACCGCATGAGCTAAACCATTTTCTGAAAATTTTACAGTTACTTCTTCTTTTTGTTGTAGGAAAACATACATAAAAGATTTTCCATATTTACCAGGAATTATGTCCTGTCCACTGCCTTTACCATTATAATAACCAGTGTAATAACCTATATATGGAATTGCACCTTCAACTGAATTCATTATTTCATTTGTTTTATCTTTAGAAATGACAAATCTACATTTTTTTTCTTCATCGTCAATATTATATAAAATTGAATAAGCTACTCCTTTGTCTTCTGCTTTCATCATGTATAATCCAATTTCTTCTGCTTTTACTGGAACAAAATCTATATCTTCTGTATTCATTCCACTTTTAGTATCTAGTAAGCCTTTTGCTTCTGCAATTTCTCTTTGATATTCTATTATATCTTTATAACTTTGTGTAACATCATATTTATTATTATCTAATTTTTTTATATCTTTTATTATTTCTTGTTCTGTCATATCTTTGTAATGTTCTTTTTTTTGTCTCATTTTTTCTTCTAACTCTTGTTGTTTTCTTGCTTGTTCTTCTTGTTTGGCTTTATTTTTTGCCATTCTTTCTCTCATCATTTTAAAATAATGTATATTTCCTTTTATTTTGAAATTCTCTCCATTTACACAATATATAAGTCTCATATAATTTCTCATAAAATCCATATTATCAAATATTTCTGTAACATTCATATCATCTTCTATATATTTAAATTCTAGCTCTCTTAAGAGTCTATCTATAGTTTTAAGTATATCATCATATTCTACAAATTTTTCACCTTCCAGTTCATATTTAAATCTTATGCGTTCTAGTACTTTATGAACTGTTTTCATATCTTCTATAATTTGTGTAGCAAATATCTGTTTCTCCTCATCAGATGCATTTTTTATTTCATTTTGTTCTGGATAGCTATCTCCAGAATATGTTCCAGAAAGTTTACAGCATATCAATTTATATTTTGCTTTTATTGACTCTCTTATAAATAATTGTTGCTTCATCCCACTCAACTTAGTTTTTCTATCAATTAGTACTTCTAGTTTTTTTTCATAATAAGAAAGGTTTTCTGTTTTTTCTTCATCTGTTATATTTCCCCATAGCCTATTTGTTAATTTTTTATTTAATATTTCCATTTCTGTAAACATATACTTTCCTTCTGCTATTTTTAATTGTTTATTAAATTCATTTTTAAATTCTCTCATTTCTACTTCTAACTGAATATCGTCATCATTACTATTCATTAATCTATCTCTAAATCCTTGAATTTCATTTTGAAGTTTTTCTCCTTGTTCATTGTCTAATGCAGATATAGCAATAACTCTTTGTTCCATTTTGTCTAAATCTAATACTATACTATCTATTAATTTATCAGTATCTATTAATAGTTTAGGTTGATTTTCTCCTAATTTTTTTATTATTTTATCTAAAAATCCCATTTCATTTTTCCTCTCTTTTCACAAACATTATGTATACATTATACCATATTTCCCTTATTAGTTACAAGATAATGGTTTAAAAATATTTATATATCAACTTTTTTA
>CANAUI010000005.1 GCA_947364715.1 uncultured Clostridium sp. | reverse complement strand
GCAGAAGATGGAAAATATAAAGAATATAGTGGACCAGTAAGTATAATATTGCCATCAGGAATTGCAACAGATAAATCAGGAAATAGTAATGACCAAAAAAATATAACAATAGGAATTAATGAGCCAGATGGAACAGGAAATACAGAAATTGTCGATGTTGTAACACCAATATGGGAAGCAAGAAATGTTAATATAGATAAAGTAAATGATAGGGTAACAGTAGACTTATATGGAACAGATAAATATTACGAAAATAATACATTAGACATAAGTAAAATTAAAGTTATAATAGATGGAGAAGAAGTTACAAGTACAACAAATGTTATAAAAGAATTAAGTAACCCAACAGAATTAACAGAAACAAGAGATGGAGTAAATGTACAATATGGAGTAAAATACACATTAACAATAAGAAATTGGGAAGAAGAACACAGTACATTTATGGCAAGTAGTAAAAAATACAGAGAATATAGTGGAAATACAGAAATAAAAATTGGAGAAAACACTTTAGTAGATAAGTCAGGAAATGCAAATAAAGAAACAACAATAGACTTAGGAAAAGTAGATGTAATAAAACCAGATATAATAAAAGTTTCATCAAATGTAGATAATGAAAATAAAAGAGAAACAATAGTATTTGATGTAATAGACAAAGATTTTGCAAATGCAGAAATAAGTATAACAGACACATCAAAAATACATGTATATGTAGATAAAGAAGAAGCAACAGGTGTAACAAAAACAATTAAAGATGTAGAAAATATAGAAGCAGTAATAAATGGAATAAATACAATAATAGGAAAAAGATACACATTAGAACTAGGAGAATTTGAACAACAAAAAACAACAGTAAACTATAACAGAGAATACTCAGATTGGAGTGGAAATGTAACCATAACAATTGAAGAAGGAACAGTAACAGATAATTCAGAAAATCAAAATGAAGAAACAACATTAGAAGGAGATTTTGTAGACTTTATAAAACCAAAAGTAATTTATCAATATACAGAAACAGATATAGACCAAGAAGGAAAAGAATTTACAATGACATTTGATGTAACAGATAAATTCTATGAAACAGGAACATTAACAATAGAAGATTTAGCAATAAGAATAGATGGAAAAGAGCCAGACTGGACAGAAGTAAATAAAGCATTACAAATAGAAGACATAACAAACACAGTAAATGGAGAAAGGAAAATAATAGGAAAAAGATATATATTAAGACTGTCTAATTTGGAACAATTACAAATAAAAGAAGGAGATAATTACTTAGACTATAGTGGAGTTGTAACAGTAGCAATTCCAAGAGGCAAAATTACAGATACAACAGGAAATACAAATGATGCAACAACAATTACATCAGGAATAAGCTTACCAGGAGGAGAAGCAAGTGATGAGAAGGTAGTGGATGTAGTAAGACCACTAATAGAAAAAATATCAACAAAAATAGAAAATACAAGTGCAGAAATACAATTTAAAGTAACAGATAAGTATTTTGATAATAGTACATTGACAAATGAAAATATAAAAATTCTAGTAAATGGAACAGAAACAACAGGAATTACAAAACAATTAACAAGTACACCATTAAATGAACAAAGAGTTGTAAATGGAATAAGTTCAACAGCACAATATGGAATAAAATATACATTAAAACTTACAGGAATTAATACATCAGTAAATCAAATAAAAGTAAGAATACCAGAAGGAGTAGTATTAGATACAGCAGGAAATAGAAATAAACAAACAGACATTATTGTGTATAATACATTAAAAAAGACATATAAAGAAGCATTAAAAACAATAGGAGGAATACCAAATTATGATAAAGAAGGACCTTTCTTAGGAAATACAAATATACAAAGACAAAACATAGATAATGTTACATTTGTAGATAACATACCAGAAGATGTATATGATGTTGCAGAAAACCAATATATTGATAACACAGCATGGGATGTATCAGCACAACAAGATAATTCAATTATTGCTTGGTATGAACAAAATTCAAATGGAACTGTAAAAGTATATATTGGAAGTGATAATGAGATATTTGGAAATATAGATTCAAGTGAATTATTTAGTTGTATAGGAGATTCAGAAAATTGTACAGCAATAGAGACAATAACTAATATAGAGTTATTAAATATTAGTAAGGTAACAAACATGAGCTATATGTTTGCTAATACAGGTACAAATGCAATGACAAGTTTAGACTTAGGAGAAAACTTTGATACAAGTAATGTAATAAATATGAGCAATATGTTTGAGAATACAGGTCATAGTAATATGACAAGCTTAAACTTAGGAGACAAATTTGATACAACTAATGTAATAAATATGAGCAATATGTTTAATAATACAGGTTATGACACAATGACAAGTTTAGACTTAAAAGATAAATTTGACACAAGTAATGTAACAAATATGGAATTCATGTTTTTAGCTACAGGTCAAACATCAATGACAAGTTTAAACTTAGGAGATAAATTTGATACAAGTAATGTAACAGATATGAATAATATGTTTTGGCATACAGGTCATACATCAATGACAAGTTTAGACTTAGGAGATAAATTTGATACAAGCAATGTAACCAATATGAGTAATATGTTTAATGCTACAGGTATGGAATCAATGACAAGTTTGTACTTAGGAGACAAATTTGACACAAGTAATGTAACAGATATGGGATATATGTTTGCTAATTTGGAAAATATAATAAGTTTAGACTTAGGGGATAAATTTGACACAAGCAATGTAAGAAATATGACAGCAATGTTCAGTGGTGTAGGAATGGCATCATCAATGACAAATTTAGATTTAGGAGACAAATTTAATACAAGTAATGTAGAAAGAATGACAATGATGTTTGAGAGTACAGGAAGCACATCAATCACAAATCTAGATTTAGGACCAGCATTTACAAAAATAGCAACAGAAAGAATGATGATATTTAATGATTTAGGTAAAAAAGGAGAAATTGTAATTCAAGCACCAGAATCAATTTACAATAACAGAACAAACTTTAAACTAAATACAGGCTCAACACAAACAATAGGATTTACAAATGGAACTATAAATCCAAAATACAGAACAGAATGGATAAAAGAAGGAACAGAGATAGATGAAACAGAAGAAAATAATCCAAAGCTAAAAATCACATTAAGAGGAACAACAAACACAGAAGTAAATGCAGAAGAATACATAAGTGATGTAATAAGTTCATTAGAAGTAAATGATATAAAGGTATTTATAGAAAATACAGAAATAACAGACATTATAACAAAAGAAATAGGAACATCAGTACAAACAGCAAACCCAAGAACAGGAGCAAAAGATGTATTAAAAGATTTAACACTATCAAACTTTGAAGAAGTAACAAGAAGAACTGGAAAAGACTATAAAGAGTGGAGTGGAAATATAAGAATAGAAGTAGCAGAAAAGACATTAACAGATACCACAGGACCAGCAGATGAAAACGGAAAAAGAATAGCTTATGGAAACAAAAATATGGAATTAGCAGATGATGGAAGTAGAGCAAATCATCAAATAAAAAACGAAACAAAAGTAGACAAAAATACAGAAAATTCTATATTTGCAGACTTTATAGCTCCAGAATTCACATATTATAGTTCAAATACAGAAATTGTTCATGGAGATGAAGAAAAAGTAACAATAGTATTTGATGTAGTAGACAAATTCTTCGAAAGTACAACTTTATCTAATTTAGATGGTAGCCAAATAATGGTACAAATAGATGATTATGATGTAACAGAACTAAATAATGCCATTAACAAACAATTAACAAAAATAGAAGATTTAACTACAACTGTAGAAGGTGTAGAAAACACAAAAATAGGAGAAAGATATCAATTAGTTATTACAGGATTAGACCAAGAAGATGAAAATGGAGTTGGAGATGGTTACACATATAGTGGATATATGACATTATCATTTGCAGAAGGAACAATAAAAGATAAATCTGGAAATTTAAGCAATGCAAAATCTATTACTATTGGAAAAGATGAACCAGGAGGAGGAGAAGGAGACAAAGAAATAGTTGACGTTGTAGACCCAGTATGGACATTAGGAGACATTGATAGAGAACAAGGAATTGTAAAATTAAGAATAAAAGACAAATTCTTAAATGAAGAAAACAGTATTTTTAATTTAACAGAAGATGATATAACTGTTATTGTTAATAAACAACAATCAACAGAAGTTGGAAAAGTATTAAGTGGACCAGTAGAAATTATTCCAAATGAAGAATATGAGTATACATTAAGTTTAACAAATATAATACCAGAACAAGATGGATATACTGAATTTACACCAGTAGAGCCTATTGTGGGCGGAACAGCAAAATATAGAAACGAAAATGGTGGATATGTTGTATTAAAAATTGCAGGAGGAGTAATAACAGATGAGAATCAAAACACTTCAAATGAGCAAACTTTTGAAATTGACTATCTTGATGGAACAGGACCAGAAGTGTATGATGTGCAAAAAAATAAAGATAAAACACTTGGAAAAGAAACAATTATCTTTAATGTAACAGATAAAAACTATGACCCAACAGATACAGTTACAGTAGATGAATTAACAGTATGGATAGATGGTTTACAAATTGATAATAAAATAACAAAAAATATTGTTAATACAGTAGAAATTAAAGCAAATGTTAATGGAGAAGTGCAAGTTTTAGGACATCAATACACATTAGAACTTAGTGATTTTATAGAAACAGATGTGGAATTTATAAATTCTAGAAGAGAATATAGAGAATTTAGTGGTAACTTAGAAGTTAAAATAAATCCTAGTGCATCAAAAGATATGAAAGGAAATATTATTAATGAACAAAAAACAACTATCACAGATTTTATAGACTTTATAAAACCAGAAGTAAAATATAGATTTAGTACATCAGATATAAACCATGAAGGAAAAGAATTTACAATGGAATTTGATGTAATAGATAAATTCTATGAATCAGGAACATTAGCAATAGAAGATTTAACAATAAGAATAGATGGAAAAGAGCCAGACTGGACAGAAGTAAATAAGGGATTACGAACAGAAGACATAATAAAAACAGTAAATGGAGAAAGCAAAATAATAGGAAAAAGATATCTATTAACATTATCTAATTTAGAACAATTACAAATAAAAGAAGGAGATAATTACTTAGATTATAGTGGTGTTGTAACAGTAGCAATTCCAAGAGACAAAATTACAGATACAGAAGGAAATACAAATAATGCAACAACAATTACATCAGGAATAAACTTACCAGGAGGAAATCCAAATAATGAAGAAATAGTTGATGTAGTAGACCCACTAATAGAAAAAATAACATCAAAAGTAGATACAGTAAATACAAGTGCAGAAATACAATTTAAAGCAACAGATAAGTATTTTGCTAATAGTACATTGACAAATCAAAATATAAAAATCTTAGTAAATGGAACAGAAACAACAGCAGGAATTACAAAACAATTAACAAGTACACCATTAAATGAACAAAGAGTTGTAAATGGAGTAAATAGAACTGTACAATATGGACTACAATATACATTAAAACTTACAGGAATTAATATAGCAGTAAATCAAATAAAAGTAAGAATACCAGAAGGACTAATATTAGATGAATCAGGAAATGGAAATAAAGAAACAGACATTATTGTATATAACACATTAAAAGAAACTACAGGAGAAGCAAAGGAAATCTTAGCAGAAGAAACAGAATACAATGTAACAGGACCTTTCTTAGGAAATACTAATATACAAAGACAAAATATAGATAATGTTACATTTGTAGATAACATACCAGAAGATGTATATGATATTGCAGAAAACCAATATATTGATAACACAGCATGGGATGTATCAGCACAAGGAGATAAAACAATTATTGCTTGGTATGAACAAAATGAAAATGAAACTGTAAAAGTATATATTGGAAGTGATAATGAGATATTTGGAAATGTAAATTCAACTGAATTGTTTAGTTATATAGGAAGTTCAAGAAATTGTACATCAACACAAACCATAACAAATTTAAATTTATTAAATACAAGTAATATAACAAACATGATAGCGATGTTTAATAGCACAGGTAGAAATGCAATGACAAGTTTAGACTTAAGAGAAAACTTTGATACAAGAAAAGCAACAAACATGAGTAAGATGTTTAGTGGTACAGGATACACTAAAATGACAAATTTAGACTTAGGGGATAAATTTGATACAAGTAATGTAATAGATATGAGTGGTATGTTTGGTGCTACAGGATGGACTAAAATGACAAGTTTAGACTTAGGAGACAAATTTGATACAACTAATGTAACATATATGAATAATATGTTTGCTGGTACAGGTATTAAAACAAATTTAGACTTAGGGGATAAATTTGACACAACTAATGTAACAAATATGATGTATATGTTTGATGGATGTTTAATGACAAGTTTAAATTTAAAAGATAAATTTGACACAAGAAATGTAACAAACATGAGTTGTATGTTTAGGTCTACAACAGCCTTAACAAGTTTAGATTTAGGAGAAAAATTTGATACAAGCAATGTAACAGATATGAGTGGTATGTTTTGGTCAGCTGGTAAAGAAGCAATGACAAGTTTAAATTTAGGAAATAAATTTGATACAAGCAATGTAACAAACATGGCTAGGATGTTTGAAGGAGTAGGATATGAAACACTAACAAGTTTAGATTTAGGAGAAAAATTTGATACAACTAATGTAACAAACATGGTAGATATGTTTAATATTGCAGGAGCTAAATCAATGACAAATTTAGACTTAGGACCAGCATTTACAAATATAGCATCAGACAATGGTGATATATTTAATAGGACAGGTAAACCAGGAGAAATAGTAATCCAAGCACCAGAATCAATTTACAATAACAGAACAAACTTTAAACTAAATACAGATTCAACACAAACAATAGAATTTACAAATGGAACTATAAATCCAAAATACAAACCAGAATGGAAAAAAATATCAAGTACAATAGATGAAGAAGAACAAGAAATAAGTATTGTAATAAAAGGACAAGTTGATACAAATATATATACAAGTAATGCAAATGGTCAACTACCAGAAGGAATATTAACAGAAGAACAAGCAAAACTATTAAATATATATATTGATGGAGAGTTAGCAGAAGAAATTACAAAATCAGTAAATAATGTAATAGAAACAATTGACCAAACAACAGGAAAGAAATCAGTCCAATATACAATTACATTATCAAACTTTGAAGAAGCATTACGTAAAAACGGAAAGAACTTCAAAGAATGGAGTGGTAATATTTCTATTCAACCAACAAAAGGAACTTTAATAGATGACTATGGAAATAAAAATATGCAAGCAATAGATAATGAAGCAGGAGAATGGATTAATATTGAATTAAAAGACCAAACAACTAATGAAAACACAGATGGAACTATGTTTACAGACTATATCAAACCTGAATTTACATATGAAACTTCAAATACAACAATTGATTATAACCAAAAAAATGTAAGAATAATATTTGATGTAACAGATAAATATTTCGAAAGTACAACAATAACAAATGACCTTATAACAGTTAAAGTTGATGAAACAAATTTAGCAGAAGATGCAAATATTACAAAAACACTAACAAAAGTAACTTTAGACCAAGAAGTAGTAGAAGGAGACATTACATATAAAACAAATGGAGATATTTATTATACAATAAATGGTATTAGTAAAAAAGTTGGAGAAAGATATGAACTATTAGTAGAAGGATTAGAAACAACAGATGGAGAAGGATACAGTGGGCCAATGTCATTAGGTTTCCCAGCAAATATTGTAACAGATACATCAGGAAACCAAAATTCAGCAAAAACTATTACATTAGGAATTGACGAGCCAGAAAATGAAGAACACCCAGAACATGATGAACCAATTATTGTAGACGTAGTAAATCCTGTATGGAAATATCTAACAAGTAGTATTGATAGAGAAAGCGAAACAGTAACAGTTACTATACTTGGAACAGACAAATACTATAAAGAAAATACATTAACAACAGGTAAAATAAAAGTATATCTAACAGATAGTGAAACACCAAATAATGAAGTTACAACAATCTCAAAATCCTTAACAGAAGTAGACCAATCAAGTGAAGAATATACAAACATATTAGAACAAGCAAGAACAAAAGGAATTGAAAACATTGGTATTGCATATAAACTTGTATTAGGTAATTATGAAGAACTAAGTGGTGCTACAAAAGTAGTATTAGATGCAGGAACTATTACAGATACAAGTGGAAACATGAATATAGAAACAGAAATTCCAGTAGGAAATCCAGAATGGGTAGAAGAAAATGATGATGCAGAAAATCCAATCTATACAGCATTTAGAAATAATATTGTAGACTTTATAAAACCAGCTATTCGTTATACATATTCAGATGTTGAAAATGAAGAAAATCCAGATATTAACCATATTGCAAAAACATTAACAGTTAAGTTTACAGTAACAGACAAATATATTAGAGAAGATATAATCATAAATCCTGATGGCACTATGAATAAACAAAACATCAAAATCAAAGTAGCAGGAACAGATTTAACAGAACAGTTAAATACAACTGTAACATCAAGACAAATACCTAATGGAACAGAATATACTTTTGTTATATCAAACTTTGAATTAGTATATAATGAAGGACAAAGATACCTAGATTATAGTGGTGCAGTAGACTTTATATTTGCAGAAGGAAAAGTAGATGATACATCAGGAAACAAAAATATAGCAACAACAATTACTTTAGATTATGATGATGGAGATGATACAGATAATCCAATAATAGTAGACGTAATAGACCCATTAATTGAAAAAACACAAGACAATTTAAGTATTTTAAACTCAAGTAATGGAATTAATAGAAATTTAGAAAATGAAACAGGAAGTGTATCAATTAGAATTAGAGCATCAGATAAATACTTAGCTCAAGGAACATTACAAGATGTAGAAAGTATTTCAAATATGAGAGTCAAAGTTGTAAAAGCTAATGGAGAAATAGTATACCCAGATAATATTATAAAACAAGTTTCACAAGTAAGTAGAGATGCAACTTCTATTACATATCAAATTACATTAAGTAATTTTGAAGACAATCAAGGTATAACAAGTATAATTATTCCAAGAGGAGTAATTATTGACAGATATGGAAATACAAATAAAGAAACAGAACTTTTAGTAGGAAATTCAACATGGATAGAGCCAGGAGATGTAAATGGAGAATACACAGCATTTAAACAAAGTATAGTAGACTTTACAAGACCTACATGGAAATATTCTACAAGCAGTATAACAAGAAATAGAGATGAAGAAACAGGAACTGTAACAGTTAAAATATTAGGACAAGATGATTACTTCTTAAAAGATATGTTAACAACAAATAATATTAATATATATGTAGACAACAGTCAAAATCCTAATACACCTATTACAACAATTACAAAACAAATAACTAGAATAACAGACCCAGCAGAACTTAATGGTGCAAATGTAGGATATGAAATAACATTAGGAAATTTCGGAAACTATGATGGTGCAGTTACAATGGAAATTTCAGAAAATACTATTAAAGATACATCTGGAATTGGAAATATAGTAACAAAAATTCCTGTTGGAAATCCAAATTGGGTTGAAACAGATATTGGAGATAATGCAAACAATCCAAAATATACAGCATTTAGAAATAACATAGTAGACTTTATAAAACCAACAATAAAATATAAATATCAAGATGGAATAAACCCAATTATTGACCAAGAAAATAAACAAGTAACAATTATATTTGATGTAGTAGATACAAACTTCTTAGAAAGTGATATCTTAACTATTGATGATATTAAACAAATACTTGTTGATGAAATGGATGTAACAAATACTTTAACAAAAGAATTAACAAGTTCAGACATAACAGATGGAACTGGAAATGGTATAAGATATACTTTAAAATTATCTGGTTTTGAATTAAATGAAAACTTAGAAAATGAAGTATTTAGAAGACATAGTGGTAAAATAGAATTTGTAATTGAAGAAAATAAAGTAAAAGATACATCAGGAAATGCGAACATTGAAACAAAAATAATAGTAGATAATGATGATGGTAATGATGAAAATAACTATATTAGAGCAGACTTTATTAATCCAAAATTGTATTTAAAAGAGAAATTTATAAGTTATTCTGAAAGATATGCAACAGTAACAATCTCAGGTACAGATAGATTTTATGACTTTAATACAAAAATATTAGCAGAAGATATTTCTATATATGAACTAAATAGAGATAATCAATATATCCAAAGAACAGATTTACCAATTACAATAACACCAGTTAGAACACAATATGGTTATGATTTTATTGTTAAACTTGACGAATTTGAAGAAGAATTTAAAAAATTAAAAATAAGTATACCAGCTGGTAAAATTAGTGATACAGAAGGACATACAAATGAGGCAACAGATATATTTGTTGACTTAGACAATAAAAAGCCAGTTTGGAAATATATTAATACAGATACTTCAGAATTTGAAACAAATGGAACAATACACTTTACAATAAAAGGTCAAGATACTTTCTTAGATTTAGAAAATAGCAACTTAGAAGTACCAGATATAAAAATCATAAAAGATGGTGTTGAAATCACAAATAGTGATAATATTACTGTACAAGCTATTGAACAAAATGATACAGAAATATCAAAAACTTATCAAATTGATGTAACAGGCTTAACAGAAATTGGAACATATTCATTGGTAATAGAAAAAGAAACATTAGTTGATGAATTTGACAATTTAAGTAATGCAACAACTATCAGTTTTTCTAAATCAGCATTAACAGGTAATACAGACAATTATACAATGGTTACATATCATATAACTCCAGATTTTGAACAAATGCATCAATCATATGTACATGAATTAATGAATGTTAATGATAGTGGTACAAATGAAGGAAGTAGTACTTTTAGAGCAAGTTCAATAGGAGAAATTTATGGTAAAGGAGATAACAACTTATTTGCAGAACCATTCAAATATGAAAATGGAGTACAAACAGCATATAGCTTTGGAGGATGGGCTGTAGCAAGCGAAAAAGGATTCCAAGCAGAAAATGCAACAATCTATGATTTATATACAGATATCCCAAGCACAGTAACAGACCTAAGAGCAGTATGGGAACAAGCAACTGTAATATTTGTATCAAAAGATGGTAATAATGCAAATGATGGTTTATCACCTACAACGTCAGTTCAAGACTTAACCACAGCATATAGTAAATTAAATACTACAGAAGAAGCATCAAATAATATTATTGTTATTATGGATGCAGTAGAATGGGATAGTAATGAACAACTAATAGGTAATAGTACAATTACAAGTTTGTATGCAGGTATTGATTATAGAAAAAATGGTGCTGAATTAAAGATTTCATCTAATATGGATGTAAAAGGTAATATTGCATTTGATAATATAGAAATATATGCAGATTCTACAATAGTTAGTGATGGTAGTGATTATTTAGCAAAAGGTGATTATTCAAATCTTTTAATTACCAACTATGGAGACATAACACTTGGAAGAGGTGTTTCTACACCAGAAGACAAATATACATTTGGAGGAATTATTGGAGGTAATTATAAAGAAGAAGAAACAAGAGGAACAATCGGAAATCATAAAGTAATTGTAGAAGCAGGTAGATATAATAATATTATTGTAGGAAGTAGCTTAAATAACCAAACTACAACAAGAAAATATGTTTCACATCAAGTAGTTATTGGTACAATGAAAGAATCAGTAATTGCTAGAAATGACAACTTAGTAATAACAGGATATTTAGCAATGGGAGAACTTGAAGACAGATGTTATCCATATAATAATGAAGGTGCACAAGACACAACACTAAGTTATAATAGATATTATGCAAATACACAAATACTTAGTGGAACATTTACAGGAGAAAATAAATTTAATAAAACATCTGAAGAAGCAGTTATATACCTAAGGTCTATAAATGGATTTAATGATGGTAAAACACAATTAGACATGTATGGTGGAAATATAACAGGAAATATTTATGGTGGAGCAAGGATGGCAACTTCGAAAGATGAAAGTACAGCAGGACAACCAGATGTAAATATATTGAACTTCTATAGTGGTCAAATAAATGGTAATATATTTGGTCATGGTGGAAATGATGCATCAACAGGAAATTCAAGAATAAACCTTCAAGGAGCTACACAAATAACAGGAGATATTTATGGGGGCTCAAATGCAACAACAGAAGGAAGAATAACAGGAAACACACATATTGCAATCAATAGTATGATTACTCTAAATGGAACAATTTATGGTGGAAGCAATGGAGCTTTAAATGAAACAAATATTAATGCAAATACAGGAGCAATAATAGGAGATACCAATATAGATTTAACAAATGGAGCAATTATTACAGGAGATATTTATGGTGGAGGATATAATTCTGGAGTAACAGGTAATAGTAACATTACTGTAAATATTGCACAAATAAGTGGAAATATTTATGGTGGTGCTTATCAAAACCAAGTTAAAAATTCAAGTAATATAAATATCTTTGGAGGAATTCTAAATAATATTTATGGTGGAAATATTTTAACAACACAAGCACAACAAAATACAGATATAACAAGTCAAAATGTAAATATTATAATAGGAGATTCTACAAAAGATATAGAAGCAACAATAAATGGAACAGTATATGGTAGTGGAAAATATGAAAGAGTTGGAACTGTAAATATTGAGTTAGTAAAATGTGCAAATAGGCCAACAATTTATGGTGGAGCTGATGAAATAGGAATAACAAATCAAGTAGATATTTATTTAAAAGGAATGACAGCAAATGCAATTTATGGTGGACCAAAAGCAAATGGAACTGTTACAACTTCAAATATATATTTACAAGAAGGAACTGTAATAGATGTTTATGGAGGAGGTTATAATGGAACAACCACAACTTCTAACATAATACTAGAAGGTACCGCAATAGCTACAAACATCTATGGTGGCTCAAATACAAATGGAAATGTAGTCACATCAAATGTTAACTTAAAATCTGGAACAACAATGGTTGTATTTGGTGGTGGAAATAATGCAGGAGTAGGTACTTCTAATGTAATATTAGATGGTATTACTGTAGATACAATGTATGGTGGTTCTAAAAATGCAGGAATTACAACAAATACAAATGTTATATTAAACTCAGGAAATGCAACTAATATTTTCGGAGGAGGATATGATGTAGGTGTAACAAATGCAAAAGTAACACAAAATGGTGCAAATGTAGAAAATATTTTTGGAGGAAACCAAGGTGGAACAGGTGATGGTGGAGAAACCACAAATGCAACAATTAATATTGAAAGTGCAATAGCCCAAAACATCTATGGAGGAAACAAAAATAAAGGAATTACAAAACATACAACTATCAATATTAAAGGTGATTCAGTAATTAAAGGAGAACTTTATGGTGGAGGATTTGGTACTGAAATTGGTAAAAATGATGAATCAGGCTCTACAACAATCAATATAACAGGTGGAACAATAGAAAAAGATATAAATGGAGGGTCAAAAGAATCAACTGTTTATGGAACAACAAATGTTAATATTGGTAAAGATGCTGTAACAGATGATACTTTTACAGTCGGAAATATTGTAATTAAAGGAAATATATATGGCTCAGGAAATTCAATTAACGAAGATTACAATACAATAAGTGTCTATGGAGATACACATATTTTAATGGACAATAGTGAAGAATCTCCAATCAGATTTACTGGAAAAATCTTTGGGGCTGGAAAAGGAACAACCTATTTACCTACAACAAACGATGGAAAAGACAAATCAACAGTAGAATTAAAAGACTTTGGAAGTTCATCACAAAGCTATACAATCACTTCAATAGAAAGAACAGGAAAAGTATCTATACAAAATTCATATTTAGAGTTATTAGGTGCACAAGATAAAAACAATTATTATACAAAAACAAGTTATACTTTAAATAGAATTACAAATGGATTAGCTTTACTAGATAATTCAACTTTATACACACAAAGAGGATTTAACATGGTTGGAGGATTTGAAAGCTTATTAACAAATGAAGATGGTACAACAACAAAACAAACAGTAGAAATTACAGATAATAATGTTACACAAAATGTTGACAACAGATTATATAGTTTAGAAGGTGTAAACCTAATATTTGCCAAAGCAGAAGGAGATTTAACAGAAAGAAATAGTGAAGATATTTGGGGAGATATAAATGGTATGGCATTCTTTGGAATGTATAGATTTAATAGAAGTACAGGAAACAAAGAATATGATATTTATGCACCAAATTATAATGGAGCAGTTACAACAAATATGTTTGCAAATGGTACATATATAGAAGGAAGACATAAAGCAAATCATGATATTACAGTTGATGGATTCTATACAAATATTGTAAATGATTCAAATACAGCAATACCACAAGTGATAGAGGTTACAGATTATGGAACATATTATGATTGGATTATAAATGCAGATATTGTAAACTATAATACACAAGTTATTGCATCAACTTATGGAACAGATGCAACAGCAGAATTAACATTAGACTTTAATAAATTTGTAAATAATGCAACATATGATGGAACAATATTTAGTATTGATAGAATAAGTACAAATGCATTAAATACAGATGTTAATTTAATAAATAAATTAACAATACCAACATATAGTGAAAATGCAAATAATACTTTTGGACTAACAATGCAAACAATAAATTCTGGATGGTTACAATCAGGTGAAACAAATATCTATACAGATGAAAATGGCTCATTTGATGGAGATACAATATTTAAAACAGATAATTCAAATACTGCTGGAACATTAAGATTTAATATATTTAATTCTGTAAATGTTTCTGAAACAAAAGATTTAGGATATATAAATATTGTATTAACAGGAAAAGCAAAATCAGGAGAAGATGCAAGTGTTGGAAACACATTTAAGGTTGTTATAGCAGTAAATATTCAATCATTATATGAACAATATGTTGAAAACTATATACCAAGATTTACAAATAGTAGTAATACAAAACTAAATTACACAACAGATAGTAAAATTGATATTACTTATGTATTATATAAATCTGGAATTATAAGACAAGCAGATATTTATGAATCAGGAGATTATAGAGTATTATCAACATCTATGCCTTTACCACAAGGCACAGGAATTACAATAAGAGACTATGGACAAGGTGATAATGTTAATAAAGTATATTATTATCAAACAACAAGTAATACAGATTATGATTCAATTGATAATACAACTGAAAACACAAGATACTTATATAATTTATCTGACTTTGTAGAAATGGGTGGAACAGATACAACTAATAAATATTCAAATAATAACAGTCTATATTATCATAATGACTCACAAGGAAATGGATATGTACTAGAAAAATATGATGTTTCAATAGATTTCAAAGATTCTAATATAAATACAAATCAATTAGAACAAGATACTTATTTAGAATTAAGAAATTCAAATGGAACTATGAAATATGACAATGGAGAAAAAGACTTAGTATATGACTTATATAATCAAAATGCAATTATGTCTGAAACAGTTGAAACAACTGATGGTAAAACATCATATTCTGTATATGAGAATTTAGCAATTCCATTTAAGTTTGATGCAAGTATTAAAGAACAGACAACACAAGATGAAGCAATAATTCAAGATACAAAATATTATGATAAATTTACAGGTATGGCAGTTGAAATTGTAGATGAACATGGAGAAAGAATTAGAATACCAGCAATACAAAACTTTAGAGTAATAGATGAAACAACATCAAAAGTATATGGAGTAGGAGCAGATGGAGTTATTAGAATTCCACTTGCAGATGGTTTAGCAACAATACAAAATCAATATAGACTAGAAGTAAGTCAAAGTAGTGTGCCAGCTGGATTATATACTGCAAAAATTTATTTCTTTGCATCAGATAATGGCTCATATTATGGAGGAGAAATAAAACAAGAACAAGAAATTTATATAACATTTATTAATAAACTATTAGGATTAGCAGGTGTAGAATCAGTAGATGGTACTAGGGTTATCAATAAAGATACTGGAAAAAACCTTGATGGAAGTAGAGGTTTAGACTTAACAGTAAAAGTCGGCTCACCTACAGATGAAACAAATATAAGAGTAGAATTATATAAAAGAAATGACACATATACTCAAGAAGATGATGGAACAAATATATATAATCAAATTACATATACACCAATTGATTTAAAGGATTATTTAGAAAACCCTGATGGTACAGAATGGAAAACTCCAGAAGAATATGAAGGTCAAGGATTAACTACAGCAGAGGGCTCTAAAGAATATGTAATTATGGAGAAAAAAGAACATCAAATGCCAGAAGAAGGAGAAAATATTGAAACAATAGCCTTTAAAAAGGAAATTAAAGAAGGTATTAGTACAGGTGAATATAAATTAGTATTTAAAGCATATTATCATAATACATTAATACAATCTATTAGAAAATCATTCATAATTACACCATAAAGACTAATAACAGAAATATTATACAACTGGGACAGAAATGTCCCAGGAAGTATATATTAAAATTATTCAAACTTAAAGAATAATTTTAATAAAGTTAAAACAGAAAAGGTTTATAGGTGACCTAAAAACCTAAATATAATATACAAGAAAGATAAAAAATGAAAAAACATGCAAGAATCAGAAAGTTTAATAAAATAAGAAATATTATAATACTATTTTTGGCAATAGTACTAGTTATAACATGTTCTGTATTTGGAAGATATGTATATTATCAAGCAAGAGAAGCATATTTTACTTCAAAAGCATTCTATTTTACAAGTGATTTGTTAACTCTTGATAATGCAACATATCAATATGAAAATTGGGGTGGTGTTGATAATTATGAAATCAATTTTGATTTATATAGTTATCAAAATACATTATTAAGATTAGAATATGACTTAGAATATCAACTTTCGTGTGAAACACCAGATACAGATAAAATAACATTACGGAATTAATGAAGAAGATGGACCAACAGAAACAACAGGAATTATCTATTCTAGGAATGCTGATACACCAGATAATGTTAGCAGAATTAAGATTGTAGTAAAACCTAAAACACAAATTGAACAAAATGATATTGTTACTATAAAAATTAAGGCTAGTACACAAGAACCATACAAAAAAGAAATTTCTTGTGAGATTTCGTTAAGAATACAACAAATTTTAGCAAATAGTTACAACATAGAAGATGTTGCTAATAGAAATTATTTGATGTTAAATATGGTTAATACTCATGAAACAGGAGGAAATGTTTCATTAAGATTTGATACTAATGTGGTTAGAATAGACTTAAATGATGAGGCATATATTAATAGAGTAGATGGTAGTGAAGAACTTGATTCAAATGGATATGTGAAAAAGTTTGTTTTTTCTATGAATAAGGAGTCTGCTAAAAAAATTAAATTTTATAAAGTAGACATGTCTCAGGATTATACATATCCTTCAGGTGATACAACATCTGTTATTATAGTAAGTGATGAATGATAAAAATAGTATGTTTTATTAACAAACATACTATTTTTTTATTTTTCGCTAAAAGTATAGACTTTGAAAAAAAGTTATGATATAAAATAAAGTAGAAAATTATAAAAAAATGTAGAAAAGGAGGATAATATGAGAAGAGCAAGAAAAGGTAAAAAAATGATGAGAATATTATTAATAGCCCTTATAGCAATTATTATTATAGTATCTATTGTGATTATTATTGTAAAAAAAGGAAACAAAGATAAAGATGAAACAGTAGGAGAACAACAAACAACAATACCATTACCAGATACAACATATAGTGGTATGGAAGTAAAAGATATCTATATGGAATATTTAGAAGAACAAGATAAAACTATGGTGTCAATGTCTATTGTAAATACAAGAACAAATATTGTAGAAAACGAAAGTTTAAATGCAATTTTATTAGATGCTAAAGGAAAGACATTAGGACAAATGCCAACTTGGATACAAAGTTTAGGAGTTGGTGAGCAATATGATATTAGTGTTATATTAAATGGGAATTTGACAGGTACACAATCAATACAATTACAAAAAGTAAAAAATTAAAAAAGGTTTATAGGCAAAACCATATAAAAACCTAAATAAAAAATGCAAGGAAGAGAAAAAATGAAAAAAGTACTAGGAACTATATTATTTGTAATATATGCGATTATTGCTATTACAGTTACAGTTTTATTATTATCATATAATGATTATAACAATAGTGTAATTGGAGAATACACAATATATATAGTTACAGATGATTCATTAGAGCCTGAATATAAACAAGGGTCTATATTATTAATAAAAGAAACAAATGACAAAAATGTACAAATTGGAGATGAAGTATTCATGTATAAAGTACTGAATAGTTCAGAATATGAAGTTATAAATACAACATTACAAGCAAAAACTCAACAAGGAAGACATAATGTATATATTGTAGATGATGAAGAAAGTTATGCAAGTGACTATTTTATAGGAAAAGTTGAAGATACAATTGTTATAGAAGGTTGGGGATATATATTAAATATATTAGAATCTAAATGGGGATATTTATTCTGTATAGTAGTTGTATCATTATTACTATTCTTACAAGAAGTATTTGAATTAGTTATGGAAATTAAATATCTTAACAAGCAAAAGAAGAAAAATGCAATAGAAATTGAATCAGAAGAATATTATGATGAAGAAGAATATGAAGAAGAGGAATATGACGAGGAAGAATATGAAGAGCCAGTTGTAAAAACTAGAAAAACAAGTCCAAAAACAAATACAGCTACAAGAACAAATACTAAAACAAGAACAACTGCAAAAACTAGCACAGCAAGAAAAACAGGAACAACTACAAAAACTGGTACAACAAAAACAACAGGAACAACTACAAAAACTAGTACAGCAAAAGGAACAGGAGCAACTGCAAAAACTAGTACAACAAAAAGAACAGGAGCAACTGCAAAAACTAGTACAGCAAAAGGAACAGGAGCAACTACAAAAACTAGTACAGCAAAAAGAACAGGAACAACTACAAAAGCTAGTACAGCAACAAAAACAGGAACAACAAGAAAAACATCAACAGCTACAGCCACAAGTACTCGTAAACCAAGAGCTACAAAATCATCAAAAGAGGAATAGTAAATGAAGAAATTATTAAGAATTCTAGTATTAATAATGCTAATAATAACTATATTCCGAATAACTAATATGTATGCTTTATATAAAGACAAATTAGAAGGGGAATATAGAAATTTATTAGGAGTATGGTCTATAAAAGTAAATGAATCAGACCTATCTTCAGGTGACGAAAATTTGACTTTTAACATGACAGAGGACAACCTTATATATATAAATTCTGAACATGTTAAAAGTCAAAAAATAGCACCAGGGTCACAAGCATATTTTGAAATTGCTATAGACCCAACAAATACAGATGTATCAGTTTTATACACACTTAACATAAAATTAGACATGGTAACAACTGCTAATTTTAAATTAGTAAATGTAGAAAATTATTTTAAAAAAAATGAAGAAACAGAACAAGTTTTAAATGATAATATATATACAAATAATGAAAGTAATGAACATAAAGCAATAATTCCACTAGAAAAGATAAATGATAAATATATAAATTATGTAAGGTTATATTTTGAGTGGGAAAATTTAGAAGAAAATAATGAAACTGATTCAGAATTAGGAAAAATAGAAAATGCAAAAATATCTATACCATTAGAAATTAATTTAAAACAATATACAGGAGAAGTGATAAGCGATGAAAACGGATAAAATATTAAAAATTATTAAAAAAGTAATTATAAATCTAATAATTTTTGTATTAAGTGTCATTGCTATTCTTGCAATATGGGGATTTATACAATTAAACATACAAAATAAAGAATATATAAATATATTTGGATTTTCTATACTTAGTACAGAAACTGGTAGTATGTCACCAACAATAAAAAAAGGTGATATTATAATAATTAAAATAGGTGATGAAATAAAGGAAAAAGATATTATAACATATAAGCAAGATAATGTACTAATTACACATAGAATAGAAAAAATAGATGGAGATATGATTATTACAAAAGGTGATTATAATAATATTCAGGATGAGCCAATAGAAAAAAGTCAAGTTATAGGTAAATCTGTATACATTTTTAATAATGTAGAAGTCTGGAAAAAAGTATTTTCAGATAAATATGTTATTATATCAATAGTAATAACAATTATATTATTTATATTATTGATTTCATATAAAGAAAAAATAGGTGAGAAAAAAGATGTTGGATAAGAAAAAATTAAAAAAAAGTATTATAATACTTTTTTTAATAGCAATTATTATAATAGCTATTATTTTTATAAAAAATACATTATCAAGATATGAAACAATGGCAATGTCACAAAAAGACGTAGATATTGCTTTTTGGATGTTTAAAGATGATTTTCAAACAGCAAGTATAATTATAGAAGATGTATATCCATCAAATAATTCATTTGACTATTCTTTTTCAGTATCAAATTTTGAAGCAAATGAAGAAGGAACAATAAGAAAAAGAGCAGAAACAGATTTAGAATATAATTTAAAAATAACAACAACAACAAATTTACCATTAGAATATATAATAGAAAAAAATGGTGAAATTTTAACCACACAACAAGATATAATTACAGATGAAGATGGTACACATTACAAAGAAATTATAATAGAACCATCACAAATGATACAAGGAGAAGATTTGACAGATAATTATGTTATTAAAGTAACATTTCCAAAAGAAAATGATACAAATGCAGAATATTCTGATTTAATTGAATATATAAAATTAGATATTAATGCAGAACAAATTATATAATACCTTGTGTTGACCTCATTATTTTGCTAAGATTTAATTCTTTTGCAATTTGATTTGTGCATAGAGAAAGGGATGATATAATAAATGAATAATTTAATGGATACATATATAACATTTACAAAAAAGAAAATAAAAAAATATATAAAGACATTATTAGTAAAAGAATATGATGAAGAATTAGTAGATGAATATTTAAAAACATATATTAATGCAAGATATTATAATATTCAAAATACAGATACACCTGCCAGAGCATTTTATTTAAGAATATTAGAAGAACTAGAATATAAAGAAGATATTTTAATGAAAAAATGTGAAGAAGAGGCAGAGACTTTAGACGAGAAGAGAAACAATTTAAACAAAATTCATAATTTAAAAGAATTATTTTCATATATTTTGTTTTTTGACAATGTTAGAAATGTAGAAAACTTTAAAACAATTGATAATATAAAAGAAATTATTGCTAAAATGGTAGAAACAGCAAAAAAACTATTTAAAATAGATATTTCACAAAGTGTAGAAAAAAAACTATATGAAGATATAAAACATGACATGCTTGAAAAAGAAATATTTTTAGATAAATTTGATACAGATGAATTTGTATTAGAATTTGAAAATAGCAAAAATAATGATGAAATTTATTTTGCTACTTTGAAACAAAAGGTAAAAATGCCAATGCAATATAGTCAAACAGCCATAGAAAAAGTATATCACGAAGGAATTATAGCAGAAGACAAGTTAAAAGTAGAATATATATTGCTAAGTTTGGTAGTTATTTCAGACATTATAAATGGGAATTTTGTAGATACATATATTGCAGAATTTGCAAGTACTTTATTAAAAAAGAAACAAAAATTAGATAGTATTTTATCTATTCTTGCAAATCAAGCATTACAAGATAAAATTAATTTAAATATTTTATATTCTGATTATATTCACAATCAAAAAATAGTATTGGAATACATAAAAAAAGGATACAATTTTACAATTACATTAGATAATATGGTAAAAAGTATAGAAGATGTAGAAAAATTAAAAATGTTTAAAATAGTAATTGTACCTCAAAAATTGGCATTGTGTAGAGAAATAAAAACTCATAAAGAAATGTTCAATAATGTGCTATTCATATAAAAATAAAGCACTTAAAACAAAAAATGTAGTGTAATAAAAAAACATAAGATAAATAGCAAAAAATAAATCAAAGACAATAGGAAAAAACAATATAAAGAAACAGGAGAAATAAAACATGGAAACATATGGAAGATTTTTATTTGAATTTTTAAACCAGTTTTTTTCTGGAATTAAAGAAATATTTGGTGGATTATGGAATGGGATTGTAAATATATTTAATATACCAGAGTATTGGGGAATTATTAAACATTATGCAAATGATTTTAATGTATCAGAATGGTTATTAACAGGAATAGCAATTATATGTATGTTTATTATTATTGGTGGAATTGCTGGCATAATTTTATTTTTCTTAAAAAGACATATAAAATGGAGAAAAAAGATTATTAATCAAGAAGAATTATTAAAACAAATTGATACATTAAATGGACAAGTAGAAGAATTAGTAGATGAAAAATTAAAATTAT
The DNA here is from genome assembly GCA_947364715.1 of uncultured Clostridium sp. Classification (GTDB taxonomy): domain Bacteria; phylum Bacillota; class Clostridia; order TANB77; family CAG-508; genus CAG-269. The sequence continues at coordinate 39,134 of CANAUI010000005.1, read as the reverse complement.
TATCTATGAAAACACCAGAATTAGGTGTAAATCCAAATGGAATTAGTACAGGACTAGAGAGAGCTGGAATGGGGGCTACACAAGCAGAATCTAATGATGAAGAACAAATTGACCCAAATAGTCAAAGTAGATTCTCTAAATTAACAATGTTAGACGAAGAATTTGCAAAATATAAACAAAAAGATTATCGTAATAATTTTACATTACCAGAATTCTGTTATATGTTTAGACATTTTGCTGCAAGCAAATTAAGATTATATTATAGTGAAAAAATGATTAGACTATTTGTATCAGCAATTGCCTCAACAAAACTTGTTATTTTACAAGGTATTTCTGGTACTGGTAAAACATCTATATCACTAGCATGGGGTAACTTTGTAAAACATCCATCATGTGTTGCATCTGTACAACCCTCTTGGAGAGATAGAACAGATATCTTTGGATATTTAAATGAATTTACCAAAAAGTTTAATGAAACAGACTTTTTAGCATATTTATATGAATCAGGATATACAGACGAAATATATACAGTAATACTTGATGAAATGAACTTAGCACGTGTGGAATATTATTTTGCAGAAATGTTATCTATTCTAGAAATGCACAGTACAAAAGATTGGAAAATTGAAATAGTACAAAGTTCATGGCCAACTGACCCAAAAAAATTAATAAAAGGAAAACTACAAATTCCACCTAATGCATGGTATATAGGAACAATTAATAATGATGACTCAACATTTATGGTAACAGATAAGGTATATGATAGAGCAATGCCTATAGATATTAATGAAAAAGGTATAGCATTTGAACCAGACGATGTAGATGCTCTTGATGTAAATTATTCATATTTAAATGGACTATTTGAAAAAGCAATGACAGATTATGCAATATCACCATCAACTCTGAAAAAGATAGAAGATATGGATGATTATACAATCAAACATTTTAGAGTTGCATTTGGTAACCGTATTGTAAAACATATGAGAAAATTTGTGCCAGTATATGTAGCATGTGGAGGAGACGAAACAGAAGCAGTAGATTATTTCATGGCAAAAAAAGTATTAAGAAAATTTGAAGGATTAAACTTAACATTAATTAGAGATGAAATTGATGGATATATTGATTTCTTAGATAAAAATTTTGGAAAAGGCAAAATGAGTGAATGTATAGAATTTTTATTAAGACTTAAAAAGATGTCTTAATTGATAAATTTCCAAAAGTTGCCAAGGTTGTCAAGGTTGCCAAAAGTCGCCAGAGTCGCCAGCGTTGCCAAAGTCGCCAAAGTTGCCAAAAGGGACGTGTCTATTTGGCAACTTCTGTAAAATGATATAAGGTAAATTTTAAAAATTTATAAAAGTTGCCAAATAAACACGTCCCTTTTGGCAACTTCGGAGGAGAAAATGGACTTAAATATTGTAAGATTTGCAAATATGGAAAAGGAAAATTCAACAAAATTTCTTAATAAAATTGATTCAAAATTAATAATGGATGTAGATAAAAGTCATGTTGTAGAAAATGATGAATGGATAAACATGGTTGAATTTACCATTCCATATTTAGAAAAAGCATTAACAAAAGAAATAAAAAATATTATAACAGAAGAAGAAATTATAAAAATCGAATTAATAAAAAAAGTAACAGTAGAAAGTGTAAAACATTTATCAAAAAATGTAAATCTTGTGGATAAGTATAATCAACAAACTGGAGAAGTAATTCCAAAAAAGATTTTAAATGCATATAAAGAAGAAACCTTTCTTAATTATGAAAATAGATTTTTATATACTTTAATTAAATTAATAGAAGACTTTATATATATAAGAGGAAAAGAAAAAGATGAAGAATACAAAGGAAAAAGTCATCAAAGAGCAAATTACCAAGCAGATATTAAATTAGGTAGAGAAAAAATTAATATAAAAATGGAATATGATTCTGAAAGAATAACAGGAATAACAAAGGCAGATAAAACATCAGAAAAAATAGCAAACATAACAAATTCATTAAAAATGTTAAAACAGACTGAAGTTTATCAAATATTAGTTGCAAAAAAAGCAACATATGTAAAATCACCATTAAAAATGACAAATGTTTTGTTAAAAAATGTTAATTTTCAGTATGCTGTAAAACTATGGAATTATCTAAATGAGCAAATGGAATTAAAAGACAAAACAATAAATGAAAATAGTCAATATGAAGAAAAAGGAATGATAAAAGAATTAGTAGATGAAGACATATTTTTACTATATTCTATCTTCAAAAAAACAGATGATAGTAATACCTTAAAAAGAAAAGCAAAATCAGCATTAGAAGATAATAAAATGGCAAAAGAACTAACAGATGCCATGATTGAAAGGATTATAGAATTAAATCCTGATATGACAGAAAAAGACATTAATAAATTAATTTCAGAAAAGATTTTAATGATGAAAACCAAAAAAATAATTTCTTTAAAACCAATAGAAGATAGATTTAAAGAAAGAATTGAAAAATATATGATACAAGCAAAAGAAGTGAGGTTAAAATAAATGAAAAAAATCAATGACAAAAGAGAAGAAAAAGAAAGTAACAATATTATAAACAAAGAGGAAAAAAGTAATAAAAAAGTTACTGAAAAAAGTGAAGACAAAATAAAAAATAATCAACAAAAAAATACCAAAAATGCAGAACAAAAAAGAAAAGGAAGATTTGCTAGTAAAGGTTTAAAAATTATATGGAAAATATTTACCCAAATATTAACATGTATTGTCATATTTATTTCTATAATCATAGTAGTACAAAAAGTAACAAATAATGAAGAATCATTTTTAGGATTTAGGGTATTTAGAGTACAAACAGGAAGTATGATTCCTAAATATCAAATTGGTGATGTTATACTTGTTAAAGAAGTAGACCCAAATAAAATTCAAATTGGTGATGATGTAACATATCAAGGAGAAGTAGGAGCAATGCAAGGAAAGCTTGTTACACATAGAGTGATAGATATAAAAGAAGTAAATGGTCAAAAAAGCTTTCAAACACAAGGAATTGCCATTGGGACTACAAAAGACCCTGTTATAAAAGCAGAGCAAATTAATGGTGTTGTTCAAACAAAAATGTATATTTTATCATTAATTTGTATGTTACTAAATAATAAATATATTTTCTATTTTTGTGGAATATTGCCATTAACAATATATGTAGCCTTTAGAATTTTTAGAAGAAAAAAATGAAAAAGATAGAAAGGAAAAATTAATGAAAGAAAAAAATAAGATTAAAATTATTCAAATATTATGTTTAATCTCTTTAATTATTACTATCTTTTTTATACAAAAAACCTATGCAAGATATTTTGAACAAGTTGATACTACATATAATACTAATATCAAAAGATGGTTAGTTAAAGTAAATGATATGGTTATACATGATACAGAAACACTAAATGAAGTTATAGAGCCAATTTTTACAAGAAGTGATAATATAAATCCTGATATATTAGTACCAGGGCAAACTGGATATTTCGAAATGTTAATTGATTATACAGATGTAGATGTGACTTTTGAATATGAATTTTCTATAGAACAATTAAATGAAACACCATTAGAAGATTTTGAGATTTATGGATACGAGATATGGGATATAGTTGATGGAACAAAGACTATAATAGAAACAAATCAAACTTCAGAAATAAAAGGTATTATTAATCCAATAGATGAAGTAAATAGTGTAGGAGAAAAGAAAAGAGAATATAGAATCTTATTTAGATGGAATGATGGTGAAGAAAATAGTATGGATAATAAAGCTGATACACAATTTAGAGGAGAACAACAAGAAGATAATTTACATACTACTTTAAAATATAAAGCAATGATGACATTTACACAATATATACTACCAGAAGAAGAAACAACAACTTAAAAAAGATAAAAAAAGAGGTGAGCATTGTGGAATTAAAAAATATAAAAACATCTGATTTAGAAAATGGTGAATTGTTAGATACTAAAAAACAAGTAGAAAGCTTTTTAAAATTTTTAAATGGAGAATATGAAACAGTTAAAAAACTAGAGGAGGAAAATTCGTGAAAGAGTTAGTAGAAAATATAGAAAAACAAATAACAACAGATAAAGAAGTTATTTCTGTATTACCAAGAAATGGTATAAAGGCAATCAAAACATTATCAAAAACAATAAATGACATGATTGAAAAATATGAAAACTTAAATCAAAAATTATTAGAAGAAATAGAAAATAGATATAATGAACTAACAACAGTAGAAGAAAATGTAGAGATTCCTCAAATAGAACAAGAAATATTGCAATATAATATTGCAGAAAAAAATACAGATATACGTTCTTCATTTGAAAAAATGGAGTTAGACCGTACTATATATAATGTAAATGGTTATTATAAAAGTAACTTAGAAAGATTAAACAAAGAACTGATTTTTAGTATTAAACAATTTGAAAAAGTAGGAATAAAATTAACAGCAGAAGATTTTTGTATAAGTGAATATTCAAAAAAATATATGGAAGTCTTATTAAAAGAAGCCTATAATGGAGATATAAATTCAGAAGCTGTAAAAAATCAGTTTGAAAAAGTATATTGGGCATGTTCAGATGTAGTATCACATTTATATGTAAATATAAGATATATTTATGATAAATATGAAAAACAAATAGACAAATTTTATAATGAAAAAGCACAAGAGATTTTAAGAAATCTTTCTTTAACAGTAGAAGGTGTTGCTGATAAAAAGGCAGAATTAATCAAAAAAAAGAATAAAATAGAAGATATAGACAACAAAAATATTCTTGATAAATTTTACACAGGTAGCTTAAATATAAATGATTATAAAGAAGAAAATTATAAAAAAATCTATATAGAATTAATAGATAAAGATGTGGAAGATTTATCAGATATTGAAAAAAATGAAATAAATGAAAACATTTATAAATTAAATACTAATTTAGAAGAATATGCAAAATATTTGGAATATAAATTTTTAGTAGAAGAAGTATTACAAATAAGACAAGAATTATTAAAAAATAATCAAGCAAATAAAGATAAAAAAGTCAAAAAAACACAATATGAGTTAATACAAGAAGAAATAAAAAAATTACAAATAGAAATATTTAAATTAAATTCTAAAATTGATAAACCAAATAAATTATTTTTTGATAGAAAAAAATCAAATGGAAAGAAAGATAATATTTCTATTTTACAAAGAAATAATTTAGTTTTAGACTTAAAGAAAAAATATATGGAATTAGATGAAGAAATTATAAAACAAAAAATACTTGAACACTTAGATGAAACATCATCATTATTTGATGTATTAAAATTTGCAAGTAGTTATTATGGATATATGGCTAAAGCAATGATAAAACATAATGAAGATATAACAGACAAAGAGATTGGAGAAAATGCTAAAAAAATTAGAAAATTTATTAATTTTTCTGATTTCACAGTTATCAATCATGTAAAAATAAGTGATACAAAAGAATTATCAATTATAATTAAAGATAAATATAAACTATTAGGAATGCAAATTTCAAAAGAAAATTTTGAAGAAGATAGTATAGAAGATTTAATTAGAAAAGTAAAAATTATAAACAATTATAATAATATTCAAAAAAGTAAATTTTCTGTTAAAGATTTAGAATATATTATAAGTGTAAAAGAAATGTTAAAAAAATAACACTGCAAAAGAAAATTATGGAGCTGAGAACAAAATTGGAATATGATGTTAAAAAAATCTCTCATAAAATAAAAAATAAAAAAAGAACTAAAAAAATAATAAAATTTATTATACTAATTAGTTTAATCTTCCTTTTTATTGTTAATTTAATGTTAACAATAGAAGAAAAAACACATATTTTTGGAATATATATGTTTAATATAGTTTCAGAAAGTATGGAACCAACATTTTATAAAGATGATTTAGCAATTGTAAAAAGTTATTATTATGAAGAATTACAAAAAGGAGATATTATAACTTTTAAGCAAGATGATAGAATAATATCACATAGAATTTCAAAAATTGTAAAAAACAAAAATGAGAAACAATTTATTACTAAGGGGGATAATAATAAAGTAGAAGATATAGAGTCAGTAAATACACAAGATATATTTGGTAAAGTGGTATATGTTATTCCTAAAATAGGAAAAATAGTTAATTACATACAAAATGTAACAGGATTTATAAATATATTTATTCTAATTGTAATTATATGTATTTTAGCTAACTTTAGAGAAAATGTGATAAATAATAGAAAAATCAAAAGGAAAAAATATGAAATAAAGAAATTGAGAGATAATTATAAAGTAGAGGAGTAAATTATGAGTAAAGATGATGGACCAAAAATTAATCCAAAAAAAATAATAAAAGTCATATTTGTAATATTGTATCAAGTACTTGTAATAATAGCTTTACTTTTGACATTAGTAATTGTTTTACAAAAAGTAAGCAATAGTAATAAATCAATAGGTGGATATAGAATTTTTAGAGTTATTACAGGAAGTATGGAGCCAGAATATCAAGTTGGAGAAGTTGTTATAAGTAAACAAATATCTCCTAAAGATATTAAAATTGGAGATGATATTGTATATTTAGGTGACAGAGTTATCATGCATAATGTTATTGGAATTGATAAAGAAGAAAATGGAGATTTAATTTTTCATGCAAAAGGTTTACAAAGTGACAGTTTTGAAGACCCTAACATTAGAGAAGAACAAATATATGGTATTGTAAAATATAAATCTGCTCTGTTAACAATATTATATGATTTAGCTACTAACATATATTCAGTATTTTTTATAATTATTGTTTTAGTATTAAATGTATTTGTAGCATTTAATACACCAAAAAAAGCAAAAAAACATAAAGTAAGAAAAATTGCCAATACATATGATGAATTAGAAGAAGATATTTATGAAGAAAATTATGAAGAAGAAATAGACGAAGAAATAGATGAAGATATGGAAGAAGTTGAAGAAGACATAGAAGAATTTGAGGAATATATAGATGAAGATATAGAAGATGAGGATAACACTTAATTAGAAGATAAAAGTAAAAAAGAAATAGAAGGGAAAAACAAAAGATAGAATGGAGGTATTATGAATATATTACGTGAACTTAGACGAGTCAAAAAACAAAGTATGACATTTAGAATTTTATTGATTTTGACATTTTCTGTAATATTAATAATAAATACATATGCATGGTTTAATGCAAATTCGCCAGTTGACCTTCAAGGATTAGAAGCTGATGTAACACCTTGGGATATTAGATATTATGTAGATGATAAAGAAGTATTAGATGAAAATGTTACATTTACAATAGATGAATTATATCCAGGAATGCCTGATAGAGAAGACATTGTACGCATATATAATATGAGTACAACAAGTACAAGCATAAATTATGAGTTAACCTCTGTAAAAATTTTTGGTAGAGAAATATTAGACCAATTAGAAGAAAATAATATAATTCATACTGAAGGGAATACAGTAAATATATTTGCAGATGATACAAAATATCCTTTTAAAATAGAATATACTTATGATAGAACTAGATTAGATGGAGAATATGTAGATGATACAACAACTCCAATGTCTGGAGCAACTTTCAAATTTAAATCTAGTTGGGATTATCAAGGAACTGGAACAGAAGATGAAAATTTAGCAAAAGACATATTAGATACAAGATTTGGAAAAGATGCTTATGAATATTATCAAAATCAAAATAATAATCCTTCTAAAGCAATAGAAATAACTGTAAAAATAACAAGCTCAATGATAAGGTCAAATACATAAAAAAATGATAAAAAAACTGGAAAAATGTAACAAAATTGTAACATAAATGTAACAACAAATTCGTTGACAAAAAATAAAAGATTAAGTATAATTTCAATGTAAAATGTTGAAAAAGATATTTTAAGGGAACTAGGTGAAATTATGGCAAATGAAGAAACAAATATACAATTACAAAATGCACCAACACTAGAAGAACAAATTAATGAAACAACATTAGGGCAAAAATTAGAAAAAAAAGCAAAAAAGGAAAAAAGAAAAAATAAAAGACGAATTGCCTTTGAAATATTTTTAATACTTATTATATTACTTGTAATTAATGTATATATTGTATTATCCATATTTTATAAAGGAGAAAATTTTACAGTAACACTAGATAGTGAATATGGAAGAGAAAGTGGGCTAGTTATATATGAAGAGCCTGAAAATAAATATACAAGAACATTTTTAAGGTCAGATGACATTGAATTTTTTACAGATATATCTATAAATTGGTTACCAGAAAACATAGATAATGAAGGAAATGGCTCACATAATGGTAGAAATTACATAGCATACACATTTTATGCAGAAAATATGGGACAAGATGTTATAAATTATTGGACAACCATAAAAATAGATGATGTTGTAAAAAATGTAGATGAAGCAATTAGAGTAATGGTTTTTAAAAATGGTGAAAAAATCGTTTATGCAAAAAATAATAGACAAACAGGAAAACCTGAGCCTGAAACAACAGCATTTAAAGATGAAGATACTGTTATGTTAGAATTAACAGAAAACTTCAAAGTAGGTGATATTGATAAATGGACAGTTGTAGTTTGGGTAGAGGGAGATGACCCAGAATGTTTAGATGATTTGATAGGTGGAGAAATTAAAATGCATATGACTCTTACAGAAGAACACATATTGCAAGAAGATGAACTACCACAAGATGAAAGATAAAATTGTTTATAAGCTTATATATATAAATTTATTTAAAAAAAGAAAAGGAGAAAAAAATGAGAGAAGAAAATATTAAAAGAAACTCAAGAAAAAAATTAAATGCATTAATTTTATTAGTAGCATTTACAGCAATCTTATTGATTGTATCAACATATGCATGGTTTTCTACACAGAGAAACGTAACATTAGGTGGATTAGAAGGTAGAGTAAATGTAGCAGAAGGTCTACAAATTTCATTAGATGCTTTAAACTGGGCAAATGAAATTGATTTATCAAATAATGCAATAGAGTATTTTAGACAAACAAATGCTGACTTAGGTCTTACTGACCCAGATCAAATGAGATCATTAGCAAAACCTTATGCTGGACGTACAAACTTGGTACCAAGTGAATTATTACCAGTTTCTACAACAGCACAAACTGGGGAAGGTATTGGATTAAGTGATTTCAATATGTATAGAGGAGAAATTGAGGGAGGAAAGAAATTAAATACTATTGCAAAACTTGTTGCTGATAGTAATGCAGGATATTATGCAATTGATTTCTTCTTACAAAACTCATCTGCTCAAACTTCAATTGATGGAAATATAGCTGACATACTTCAACTTGAAGGAAATTCAGCAATAGTATTAAATGATACTACAAAAGAATCAACAGGTTTACAAAATACATTAAGAGTAGCATTTGCTATTTATGATGAAGATCCTGACTTAGAAGATAACACATTAGTTAGTAAAACACCAACACAAGACCAAATCTTAGCTGCAACTACTGGTGATGCTCGTAAGATATCAGATGTAGCTATTTGGGAACCAAATGCAAGTGGTGCACAAGAAGGAGATATTAGTACAGCAATAACAAAATATGCTGCTCATGTTAATTACATATTACAAAACAATAATAAAGTAACATTCTCAAATGCAGATAGAACAGAATTTACTATACCAGCAACAAACAGATTTACAGCAGATAGTGCTATACCTACATATGCTTTAACAGGAGCTTCTGTAACAAAGGGAACTATAGATGATATATATAATTGGGATACAGGAGCAACAGCAAATGGATTAAAAAGACAATATACAAACCAAACATCTAATAGAGGTATAGGAGCAGACCCAATACAATTACAAAGTGCTGAAGATGGAACATCTGACTTCTCAGTAGCTCCAGGTAAATATATTCATATGAGAATGTATGTATGGCTAGAAGGTCAAGATGTTGACTGTATCAACTATGCTTCACTAGGTGGTGCATTAACAATTGATGTAGGATTAAGCAAACCAGGTTCAGCAACTGATGAGGTAGGAGGAAATTAATTCCATAAATTAATAAATAAATTTGAATTATATATATATTAATTAAAACCATAATTACCAAAAAAATATAATTTGGTAACTATGGTTTTTTTATTATATTATATTGTACTAATTATAAAAATGGTGTAAAATAGGAATATACAAATGAAGAAATAGGAGGGTACAAGAGATATATGAGTAATATATTGCGTAAACGTAGAAAATCAAATAAAAAAAATGAATTTAAAAAATCTGTGGCACTTATTTTTACCCTTATTATGACAACATTTGCATGGTTTGCCTATACAAAAATATTAAATTCTAATTTAGATATACATATAGCTTCATGGGATATGGAATATTATATAGATGGAGAAGAAAAAGAAAATCCTATAGGAATAGAATTTCCAACATTATATCCACAAATGGAAGAGCAAGTTATTAAAGTAGATATTTTAAATAATGGAGAAGCATTAGTAGATTTAAGCTATCGAATACAGGCAATATCAATTGTTGGAGTTTCTTATGAATTAATAACAGAAGGTGAACAACCTACAACTGAAAATTATATAACAATAACAAATCCAATATTAGAATCAAATCCAGAAACAGGAGAACTCATATCAAAAGGAATAATAATAGATGATTCAGATAGATTTCCATTTACACTAAATATTGAACATTCTTTGCAAGTACCAGCAAAAGATGATGCATATTTAAAAGTTACAGCTAGATGGGCTGGAGATAATGATGAATTAGATACAGAGTGGGGATATATAGTTGGACAATATTTTGTAGATAATCCAGATGCTATTTCAGCAATGGATATTACTTTAAGTATTGATTCATATCAAGCAAATGATGAAATTATAGGGGGAGCAGGAATTTTACCAAATGGACCTGGTACAAGACCATTTTTACCAAATTCTAACTTTGCTCAAGTAGAAGGAACAACATTAGAAACAGGTTTAGTTATTAAAGATTTAGATGAAAATGAATATGTATGGATAGAAGTACCAAAACTTGCAAATGTATATCCGACAGCTGGAATAAGCATAACAGAGTTTACAGAACAAGAATATCAAAAAATTGAAGATGATTTACATACATATACTTCAATATATAGAAATGGAACATCTGCAACTGATACATATTTCTCAGATGAAACCTTAGGACTATCAAGTAGTAGATATATGGAATTAAAACAAAAAATGTTAAAAAGTGTTTATCAACATGGCGGATTCTATATTTCAAGATATGAAGCAGGAACAAATATAAAGAGAAATGGACATACAGCTATTACAGACTTAGTTCCAATGTCACAACCAAATAAATATCCAATAAATTGGGTAACTTGTAGTGAAGCACAAACATTAGCAAGTAAATCTAGCACAAATGGATATTCAGGAAGTTTAATGTTTGGTATTCAATGGGATTTAGTACAAAAATATATAGAAGCAAAAGGAGTAGTACAAGGAACAGAAATTGGAACTATTCAATCTCAATTAATCAATAATAGTACATCTTGGGGAAATTATCAACCAAGTATATACAATATTGTAAATGAAAATGCATTATATTCATTAAATAATGGGGCACAATGGTTACAAGCACCTTATGATAAAACTTCAGTAAGAGCTATATTATTATCAACAGGAGCAAATAGTGTGTTTGAAAAACAAAATATATTTGACTTAGCAGGAAATGTTTGGGAATGGACTTTAGAAAATTCAAATATAAATTCTCAACCATGTGTTATAAGAGGGGGCTCATTTGAAAGTAGTGCTTCTTCTGAACTAAATGTAAATAGTAGAAGTAATAATACTAGTATACAATCATACTGGAGTATAGGATTTAGAATGACAATATTCTAAAAAAAACACATCTATATGGATGTGTTTTTAGTGTATAGAAAAATCGACTTTTATCTTTACTATATTTAAGATTTTTTCTGTATCTTTATTCTTCTTTAAATAAAGTATTCAAAATACTAGGATATATGGTATTAGCATGATTTTTCCAATTTTCTACAATTTTTTTAGCTCTTTCTCTTGAGCCAGCATATGTTTTTAACTCAAAAATTGTTTCATTATTTTCTACGATTTTTAAGGTTACAGTATAATTATTTTCATCTTTTGGTGTAAATTCAGCAATAACAGAAGAAGCTTCTTCAATGTTAGAAAATTCTTGTTTGAAAACACTATCTGCTTTTAATTTTAATATTCCAGGCATTACATCTTTGGTTAAAATGTATGCATTTTTTCCTTCACCAGTGATTTTTAAAACTTGTTCATCATCTTTTGTATATACACCTACTAGCTTTGAATCAATTAAATCTGTCAAGAGTTGTTTAAAATAAAAGTAATTTAAATTATTAATAGAAGAAATAATTTTAAACAATCCATCTTGTATAATATCTCCATCAATTAGATTTAAAATATATAGGATTAACACCTTATTTTCAGCCAAAGTAGTAGTATTATTTGAATTTGAACTCATAAATAGCACTCCTTACTTTGATTTATTTTTGCTAAATTATATCATAAGTATGGAAAAAAGTAAAATAAATGTTAAAAAAAACTTTAAATTCCAACAAAAAAGTAGTATACTATTGTAGGAATTTAAAAAAAGAAAGGAAAGTGTTATATGAAAAAAGGAAAAGTTGTCTTAGTAGGAACAGGATTTGTAGGTATGAGTATGGCATATTCTATGTTAAATAGAGGCGGTATACAAGAACTTATTTTAATAGATATTGATAAAAATAAGACAATTGGAGAAGAAATGGATTTATCACATGGATTACCATATGCACCACAAAAAATGATTATTAGAGCAGGAGATTATAATGAATGTAAAGATGCACAAGTTGTTGTTATAACTGCAGGTATTGCACAAAAACCAGGACAAACAAGATTAGAATTAGCAGAAGTAAATGCAAAAATCATGAAAGACATAACGAAAAGTATTATGGCCAGTGGATTTAATGGGATAATTGTGGTAGCAAGCAATCCAGTAGACTTAATGACATATGTAGTGGCAAAAGTTTCAGGATTACCAAAAAATCAAGTTATTGGCTCTGGGACTGTTTTAGATACAGCAAGATTAAGATATATTGTAGGACAAAACTTAAAAATATCAAGTAAAAATATACATGCTTATATCATGGGAGAACATGGTGATTCTTCATTTGTACCATGGGAACATTGCTATGTAGGATGTAAGAAAATAACAGATGTTGTAAAACATGGAGATAATCAAATTGACAAATTAAATGACATGCATAAACAAGTAGTAAATGCAGCTTACGAAATAATAGAAAAGAAAAAAGCTACTTATTATGGAATTGGTGTAGCATTAAATAGATTAGTAAGAGCAATTTTAGATGATGAAAATTCTATCTTAACAGTATCTACATATTTAGATAATAATGCATATGGACAAAATGATATTTATATTGGTATACCAGCAATTATTAATAAAAATGGTGTAAGAGAATTAGTAGAGTTAGAATTAAATGAAAAAGATAAAGAAAAATTAAATCATAGTTGTCAAGTTATAAAAGAGATGAGAAAACAATCAATTGACAAAATTATAAATGAAAAATAATGAGAAAAATAAGAGTAAAAAAAGTATTTGCATTTTAAAGAAATATATGTTAAAATAGCAAAGAATAAATTGAGAGAAACCGTTAGGAGGAATTAATAAATGGAAATAGCAAAAAAGATATTGGTTGTTATATATTTTATAGTAGCAATAGTATTAATAATATTATCTTTAATACAATCAAAAGAAGATTCAGGATTATCTTCAACAATTACAGGTTCATCAACTAATAACTTCTTTGAAAAAAATAAAGGTAGAACAAAAGAAGGAAAGCAAAAAAGATGGACAATTATATTATCAATCGTATTTGCAATATTGACAATTGCATTAGGAATTGTATATATGGCATAAAACAAAGAAAAGGGATTTTTGGGGATGAACTCATTTTCCCTTTTTTTGAATTTTTAAGTTATTTATAATCTATGTAACATATTAATAAAAGTAACTAAAAAAGAGAATAATAACTTTAAACATAAAATCTTGAATAAAAAAGAAAGGAATGTTAATGGAAGAACAGGAAATTAAAGTTTTAAATTTAATAAAAGATAAGGATTATGCACCAATGAAAGCAAAGGAAATTGCCATAATGATGCATGTACCAAAAAATGAATATAATGAATTTTTAAGAATATTAGGAAAACTAGAAATGGAATTAAAAATTCAAAAAAACAGAAAAAATCAATATAGATTAGTAGAAGAAATCTATTATGATGGTATTTACAGAAAAAACCAAAAAGGATTTGGATTTGTAAAAATAGAAGAGCAAGAAGATGAAATTTATATTGCAAAAGAAAATGCAAAAAATGCTTTAAATGGAGATAGAGTTTTAATCGAAATAATTGAAGAAAAGAACAAAGTAAAAAAAGCAGAGGGAAAGGTTATAAAAATCCTAAAACATGAAAAAGATACTATTGTAGGAATATTTGAAAACAGTAAAAATTTTGGATTTGTAGTACCAGATGATAAAAATTTTGGAACAGATATTTTTATATCAAAAAAGAATTTTGGAAAAGCAAGAAATAATCATAAAGTATTAGTAAAAATTATAAAATATCCTGAAAAAGGAAAAAAGGCAGAAGGAAAAATTTTAGAAGTATTAGGAAATGTTAATCAAGCAGGAGTTGATATGTTATCTTTAATAAAAGAACATAATTTACCATCAAAATTTCCAGAAACAGTAGTAGAAGAGGCAAAAAAATGTGGTAATAAAATTGATGAAAGAGATATTTTCAAAAGGAGAGATTTGAGGAAAGACATTATATTTACTATTGATGGAGAAGATGCAAAAGACTTAGATGATGCAGTAAAGGTAACTAAATTAGAAAATGGCAATTATAAATTAGATGTGCATATTGCAGATGTTAGTTACTATGTAAAACCAAATAGTTTATTAGACCAAGAAGCTTTAATTAGAGGTACTAGTATTTATATGTTGGGAAGAGTAATTCCTATGTTACCAAGAGAATTATCAAATGGAATTTGTAGTTTAAATGTTGGAGAGGATAGATTTACATTATCTTGTAGTATGGAAATTAATGCAAAAGGAGAAGTTATTTCATCAGATGTTTATAAAGCAGTTATTAATGTGAAAGAGAGAATGACATATACAAATGTACAAAAAATATTAAATTATGTAAATCAAACAAAAACATTAAATATAGAAGAACAAATGGATTTAAAAACACTAGATGATATAGATAAAGATGTTGTTAAAAAATATAAGGCATATATTCCAGAATTTAAAGCAATGGAAGAATTGGCATTAATTTTAAAACATAAACGATTAGAACAAGGTTACTTAAATTTAGACATTCCAGAAAGTAAAATAGAATTAGATATTGATGGAAGAGTTACAAATATAAAAAAATATGAAACTAATTTTGCAAATGAAATTATAGAACAATTCATGTTAACTGCAAATGAAACCATTGCAGAAAAATTTTTCTGGTTAGATGCTCCATTTATATATCGTGTACATGAAAAACCAGATTATGAAAAAGTACAAGAACTAAATAAATTTTTATTTAATTTTGGATTGAAAATTAAAGCAAATAAAGATAATATATATTCAAAAGAATTTTCAAAAATTTTAGAAGAAGTATGTGGAAAAGAAGAGGAAAAAGTTGTTTCAAATTTAGTATTAAGAACATTAAAAATAGCTAGATATGAATCAGAAAATCAAGGTCATTTTGGGATTGCAAGTAAATATTATTGTCATTTTACATCACCAATTAGAAGATATCCAGATTTATTTATTCATAGAATTATTTCAAAATATTTGGAAAATAATTATGATGTAGAAGAAAAGTTTATAGAAGAATATAAGCAACAGGCAGAAGAAAAAGCAAAGCAATCTTCTGAAAGAGAAAAGATTGCAACAAAAGTAGAAAGAGAAAGTGAAGATATTAAAAAAGCAGAATATATGGAAGGTAAAATTGGAGAAGAATATGAGGGAATTATTTCTTCTGTAACTTCATTTGGTATTTTTGTAGAATTAGAAAATACAGTAGAAGGGTTAATTAGATTTGATGATTTAGGAGATGAATATTTTATATATGATGAAGACTGCAAAAGACTGATTGGTGAACATACTAACATTACTTATAAAATAGGAGATAAAATTAATATTAGAGTAAAAGATGCTAGTAAATTAATGAGAACAGTTGATTTTGAAAAAATATAAATTTTGGTCACTAATATGTTAATATGATAGTTTATTATTACAATTCACAGTCAATAAATATTATTTGAAAAAAATAATATTTATTGGCTGTGAATCATAACAATAATTTCTAATTTAAGAAATACATAAAGCAACTATACTTAATATCACAGAAAATAAAGATAAAACCATTACAAATATACCACCAAATTGATTTTCATTTTTATATTCATAAATACCATAACTAATAGCTTCTTTAAACACATATAAGCAAAATAAAATAAAAACTAAAAATTCTAAAAAACTAATCATATATATTATGAAAGATATATTATATAAAAAATATATCTTTCAACTCCTTATATAATAAATTTAGGTTTTTAATTAAAGGATTTACCTATAAACCTACAATTTAAGACTTAGCTTTCTGTTAACAATGAAGAAGAACGAATTGAAGAATCAACAGTTACTTTAAAAAAGCTATCTCTATATTTATGATTCCAATTATAATCATAAAATTCATTAAGGGTAAAAAAGTTATGTTTAGCAATTTTTCCAAAAGCATTTATATCAGAATTCAAAGCTTTAGAAGTTTTATATAAATATTCTGTTAAAATAGATTCTAAATAGCTATTACAAGAAGCTGAAATTTTATTTAATATCTCATCACTTAAATAATCAGAATTATTTTCCATAGAATAAATTTTTCCTGTAAATTTACAATCTATAGTAATATATGGAGTCCCATTTAATATATCTACATTAATTTTTGGAGAAGATAGTGGAGTAACATACAAATCTAAATAAGAATTAGATTTATTAGGATTTGGAACAGAAACCAAGAAACCATCTACTTTATTTCGAATAATTGAAAAACATAAAGTTTCTATAGCATTTAGTTCTCCAACTAAAACATCTTCTTTAAATACAGCAAGACCTGTATTTTCAGCAGTAGATTGACCAGATAAAGAGGATTTATTTGATTTTGTAGTAGAATCATTTTCAGAGTTAGTAGTACCAGAATATTCAGTAGAATTATTAGTAACACCACCTAATATAGCAAAAGGATTGCAAGCATGACAAATTAGGCTATCAAAAAAATTTCCAATATTAGCATCTGCTGTAAAACCTGTGTAATTACTTGAAGCAGAGAAAACTTCATAATATTTTGTAATTAGATTTTCAAATAAAGGTTTTGAATGTTCTAAATAATATCTAGCAGAAGTTTTTGAAATAACAATATTGGTAGAAGGTCTAATTTGTGCATTATTAATTAAAGTATAAATTTCGTCAGCAATTCCTTTACTTGCAAATTCTTCTGAAAATGCAATAACCTTACAATGTGAAAGATTAACAGATTTTCCTATATACGTATTAATTAAATTAATTCCAGAACTAATAGAAGAAGCATCTAAAGAATAAATTATAGAAGGGGCTTGTTCAGAAGTTCCTGATTCAGAAACAGAAGAAGGGTTAGTAAATTGAAAGCTAATCTGTAAACGATTTTTTTCAGAAACATCTATACCTATTGCAACAATTACACTTAAATTGTCAATATTTAAAGTAGAATAAGATTTAGAAAAAGCAAAAAGAAGCATTATAATTAAAATGACAATAAAAATTTTCTTAAACAGTTTTTTGCCCATTTGTATTCAACTCCTTTTTCTTTCTTTTTTTAAAATATGCAAGTATTAAAAGAGATACACCTAAAAATATGGAAACAATAATTACCATATAATGATAAATATAATCTTCAATAAATTTTGAAACTGCATAATTTTTCGGTAGTAAACTAACTGCGAAAATCAATAATCCAAATACAAGAATGAGTGGCTTTTCATCACCAATATTGGTGATTTTTTTAAATATAGAAAGAGATATTTTAGTAACAATACTTAAATAACAGACCATTTGTAAAATCCATATTAAAAGGAATATTGATTCAAGTCTTTGGAAGAAGTTTCCAAATTCAATATATCTTGCAGCATAATATAAAGGCATAATTTGATTTGTGTACATTAAAGAGATAAACATAAATAAAATAATAGAAACACATAACAAAAAGTATATAATTCCACCAATAATAGATGTTATATAAATCTTTTTCATCTTTTGAGGCTCTTTCAAATATGGAGGAAGAAAATATAATAAGGTAATACCACCAAAAGCACCTAAATTACCTAAGCCTGTTACAAAAGTATTAAATAGGTTATCTCCAAAAATCGGAAAAATATTATCCAAAGAAAAGTTTCTTATGTTTGCAACAAATAAGAAAATTATACTAATGATAACTAAAGGAATAATAAATAAGTTAACCTTAGCAATTGATGAAAAACGGTAATGTAGAGCAATACAAATGACAATAATAAAAGTTAATATAATAAAAATTAAACTTGTCATAGGATAATATACAATTTTTAAACATTCACAAAAATTTCTAATAAGAATACTACTACTAAATAAAAAATAAAAAATAAAGATAATACCAATTAATGTTTTTAAAGTTTTTCCACCAAGATATTCTGCAATATCAATAATATCATTACCAGGAAATTTTATAAGTAATTTATAAATTAAAAAAGTAATGAATAATGCTATAATACCAACATAGACAAGATTAATTAAAGTAGTTGTTTTTGTTGTTTCAAGCATACTTCTTGGAAGAGCAACTAATGTATAAGCAACAAAAATTCCAAGTACAATACTAATTGCTTCAACAGCAGTTATTTTAGAGTTTTCCATAAACACTCCCTCCTTGAGCTATTTCCATTTCATAGAAATATGACCTTGTTTTTTTTCTTTTTTAGAATTTAAAAAACTAGAACGATATTCTCTTTTTTCAATAGGTGGTAAGAAATAAGAACTACCTTTAACCTTTTCAATAGGAGAAATTCCAACTGTAAAAGGAACACCAAAAGATTTTGAATCACACATAGCAACCATATATACAAAAAGACCAAGTGCAATTCCAAGGAATCCACAAAGATAACCTAAAAATATAAAGGCAAATCTATAAACCCTTAAGTGAAATCCAAAAGAATAATCTGGTATGGCAAAAGATGCAATTCCTGTAATAGCAACAATAATAATTAAAATAGGACTTACAATTCCAGCACTAACAGCAGCTTGTCCCATAACTAAAGCACCAACAATCCCAATTGTAGGTCCAATAGGAGTAGGGACTCTTAATCCAGCTTCACGTATTAATTCAAAAGATAGTTCTAATAATAATAATTCGAAAATAATAGGGAAAGGTACATTTGCACGAGAAGCTAAAATAGAAAATAATAATTCAGTAGGTAAAATTTCTTGATGAAAACTAGTAACAGCCATATAAAGACCAGGTAATAATAAATTTATAAAAGCAGCAATTAATCTAATAAATTTTGTAAAATTAGAAAAAATTGATTTTTGATTTTTGTCATCAGGTGAACTTAAAAAATCAGATAAAATACCAGGTGTAATAATAGCATATGGAGAACCATTTACTAAAACAACTACTCTACCATCTAGTAAATAACTGGCGACTTTATCAGGCCTTTCTGTAGAGATGAGTTGAGGCGTATTTAGATGATTAGAATCAGAAATTAATTGTTCTAATTGACCAGCAGAAAGTAAAGAGTCAACATCTAAATTATTCATTCTAAATTTTACTTCTGCAATTAAATCTTCATTAGCAAGATTAGAAATATAACAAACTCCACATTTTGTTTTAGTTATATTTCCAATACTTAAGTTTTCAATAACTAAATTTTCATTATTAACAAATCTTCTGATAAGAGAAGTATTTGTTCTAATATTTTCAACAAAGGATTCATGAGGTCCTTTAATAACAATTTCATTACTAGGTTTTTCAATTCCTCTTTGGTTAAAACCTTTTACCTCAATATCAAAAGCGATATCTAAGGTGTCTACAAACAGGGCGCAGTTTCCAGAATTTATTCCTGATATTATTTCTTCAAAAGTAGAAACTTGCTTAATTGCATTTTGAGGAATAAGACAGCTAGAAATATAATTAGGTAAATTGAATTTTTTGACTTTTCTAACTGTAATATTGTTTGTAACAGCTTCTGAAATAATTCTATTTTGAGAACTATCAAATAAATTATTTCGATTTCTCATCATAAGAGGCTCTAAAATAAATTCATTCATAATTTCAGTATTAATCATTCCATCAATAAAGATAAGAAGTGCACTATATTGCTTTCCTCTAGCATTTAAAATAAATTCACGAAAGATAATATCAGAATTAATCAATAGATTATATTTACTTTTTAAATAATCTGTATTAACAGTAACACTAGAAAAAATTTTTGATTTTTCATTTCCTTCATTTCCTAAATTACTGTCTGGATAAATTTTAATATTTGAATCTTCTACTAAATTAAAATTGTAAGTTTGTTTATTATTAGGTGTATAAGTGAAAATTGAGGATAATAAATTTTTTAAACCCATAATGAAATCTCCTATTTTAAAGAATATCTTTTAAAATTCTTATAATAACTTATTATTGTATATTATTGCTAAATTTTTTAAATTTATACTAGTTTTTACATAACAAAAATGATATAATAAAAACATAGTGTGATGAAAGGAAAACAATAACATGAAGGAAAAAATCATTGATAAAATTACATCAGTAATATTATTTTTAATTGTTATAGGCATTTTTTCAGTTATCATAGTTTTTGGTATTATTGCAATTCAAGAATTTTCAGAAGAAGATGAAAAATTAGCATTTGCAGAAAGTTCAAAAAATATTGCTATAAGTGAAGAAAAAACAGTAGAAAATATTGAAGTACCAGCAATTGTTGAAAATCCAATCAGTTCAATAGAAAAAAATAAAAATAATGTCAATACAGATTATTCAAAAGTACAAGTAGACAAATATTTTTATAATCAGCTAGAAGAAAAATCAAGAATTATATATAAAGCATTTGAAAGTAATAAAGAACAAATGAAAACAGGAACTTATCAAATTGAATTAGGAACAAGTTTTTCAGATATATTATCTCAAAGTAATGGTCAAGAAAAATTAGGAGAATATTATCAATCAGCAATTGAAGCATATACATATGATAATGCAGAAGTATTTTATTTAAGTCCTAAAAAGATGTATTTAAATATAGAAACAACGACAAGAGGAGGAAATTCAACATATAATGTATATATAAACTCTGGAAACCAAGCAAATTATTTAACAGAAGAATTTAATTCTAAAGAACAAGTTAATCAAGCAATTGCACAAATTGAGCAGGTAAAAAATCATATTTTACAAAATAGGACAGGAAATACTTATGAAAATATTAAAATGATACATGACTATTTAATAGATACAATTAATTATGATAGTAGTTTAGAAAAAGAAAATATATATAATATTTATGGAGCATTGGTAAATAAAGAATGTGTATGTGAAGGATATGCAAGAGCATTCAAATATTTATTAGATGTGTTAGATATACCTTGTGTTATGGTAATTGGAACAGGAACAAATTCACAAGGAGAAACAGAAAGTCATGCTTGGAATTATGTACAATTAAATGGGAACTGGTATGCAGTTGATACTACTTGGGATGACCCTGTTATAGTAGGGGGAGGAACTGTTAGTGAAACATCTAAATATAAATATTTTTTAGTAGGAAGAGAAAAGATTGACCAAGACCATAGTCCAAGTGGACAATTTACAGAAGGTGGAAAAGTATTTAGCTATCCAAATTTAAGTAATACAAATTATATAAATTAGAAGGAAGTATTTATAGATATGAAATTAGAAGAAATATTTGGAAATAAAATAAAAGTATATGCATTTGTAGGACCATCAGGGACTGGAAAAAGTTATCGTGCACAAATGGTAGCAAGTGAAAGAAATATAAATTATATTATAGATGATGGACTATTAATTAAAGATAATGAAGTGTTAGCTGGTGAATCAGCAAAAAAAGCACCTACAAAAGTAGGTACTGTTAAACATGCATTGTTTTATGAAAAAGAAGAAAGAGATAAAGTGGTAAAAGTATTAAAAAAAGAAAGATTACAAAGTATTTTAATATTAGGGACATCTGATGGTATGGTACAAAAAATTGCAACAAATTTGGGATTACCTGAAATTAGCGAATATATATATATAACAGATGTTGCTACAAAACAAGAAATGGAAACAGCAAGAAGAATTCGTATAACAGAGGGGAAACATGTTATACCAGTACCAACTTTTCAAATAAAAAAAGATTTTTCAGGATATTTATTAGACCCATTACAAATTTTTAAATCAAAAGGAAAAGGTCAAAAGCCATATATATCAGAAAAATCTATAATAAGACCTACTTTCAGTTATTTAGGTAAATTTACAATATCTGATTTGGTATTTAGACAAATTTTAGAATATATTGCTGTTAAAACACCAGCTATTTATAAGATATCAAAAACAAGAGTAGAAAATTATGGAGAAGGTGCAAAAATCTATGTAGAAGTAACTGTTATGTATGGAAATAATGTAATAGACGGAATTAAAGATTTTAAAGATAAAGCAAGAAAAGAAATCGAAAAGCTAACAGCTATGAATGTAGTTGACTTAGAGGTAGTTGCTAAAAATATATATGTACCAGAAAAACAAGATTAAAGTATTAAAATATTTAAGCATTTAATAATTAAAACATGTGAATAAAATAATATAAGTAAAAAAGAAAAGAGGAAATAATATGGATTTTATAGTTGCAATTGATGGACCAGCAGGAGCAGGAAAAGGAACTATAACAAAATTAGTAGGACAAAAATTAGGATTAGTTAATATTGATACAGGTGCTACATTTAGATGTGTTGCTTTAAATATGATTCAAAAACATATAGAATTACAAGAAGAAGAAAAAATAAAAGAAATATTAGATAAAATTGATATTGAAATGGATTCTTATGGGAAAGTATTTTTAAATGGGGAAGAAGTAACAAATAGAATTAGAGAAAATGATGTTAATAATTTTGTTTCACCAGTATCTGTACTACCAATTATAAGAAATAAATTATTACAAGTACAAAGAAAAATTGCAGAAGGAAAAAATGTCATCATGGAAGGAAGAGATATTGGAACAGTTGTATTTCCAAATGCAGATGTAAAAATTTATTTAGATGCAACACCAGAAGAAAGAGCAAGAAGGAGAATGTTGCAAAATGAAGAAAAGGGTATAAAAGCGTCTTATGAAGAAATATTAAAAGGAATACAAGATAGAGATAAAAGAGATTCTACTAGAGAAATTGCACCATTAAAAAAAGCAGAAGATGCAATATATATAGATTCTACAAATTTAAGTATTGAACAAGTAGTAGAAAAAATAATAGAAATAATAAAAAATAAGAAATATGTTCATTAACGAAATCAAAGATTTCGATACACACATGTGATAAAGGTTTGTGACTAGGGAAAGGAATGAGATTAAAAAATGAAAGAAAATTTAAAAGAAATTATAAAATGGATTGTAAGAGGAGCAATATATTTATGGTTTAAAATAGTATATAAGGCAGAAATTAAAGGATTAGAAAATATTCCACAAGATGGAGCAGTTATATTTTGTGGAAATCATAGAAGCTATATTGACCCACCACTTATGGTTGCAACTGCCAAGAGAGACATGAAATTTTTAGCTAAGGAAGACTTATACGAAAATAAATTTTTAGCATTTTTAGGTTGGGCGTTTGAGGCAATACCAGTTAAAAGAAATGAAAAAGATGTATCTGCCATAAAAAAATCATTAAAAGATTTAAAAGAAGGAAAATGTATTGCATTATTCCCAGAAGGAACTAGAAATGGTTTAGAAAAAGGAGAAAAAGTAAAAGATGGTGTTGCATTTTTTGCAATAAGAAGTGGAGCAAAAGTTGTACCTTGTGGTATAAAAGGTGGAACTAAAGAAAATCATAAAATCACAATTACTTATGGAAAACCATTAGATTATAGTCAATATAAAGGAAGCAAAGACAAAGATGTTTTAGATAAGGTAACAGAAGAAATTATGAATAATATTGTTGAGTTGACAAAATAGGTTATTTGGTATATAATTTTGTAAGCTTATTTTTTAGAGATTTAAGAGTTTGAAGGATTTTGAGGACGTTTCTGTTTTGTCCAACAGAAACGTCCCAAATTGCTCCAAAAATAGTAAATGTCATCATTATTAGATAAAGTGAGAATATCCTAAAAAACTCAATCAGATATTTAAATAAATGAAAGGGAGAAATTGAAATGAACAACGAAAAAATTAGAAATATTGCAATTATTGCACACGTAGACCATGGAAAAACTACATTAGTAGATGCATTATTAAGACAAAGTCATATTTTTAGGGAAAATGAACAAATACAAGAAAGAATTATGGATTCAAATGACCAAGAAAAAGAAAGAGGAATTACAATTCTTGCTAAAAATACATCAGTTATGCATGATGATATTAAAATTAATATTGTGGATACACCTGGACATGCTGACTTTGGTGGAGAAGTAGAAAGAGTTTTAAAAACAGTAGATGGTGTTGTACTTTTAGTAGATGCATTTGAAGGGGCAATGCCACAAACAAGAGAAGTATTGAAAAAATCTTTAGCATTAGGGTTAAAACCAATTGTTGTTATTAATAAAATAGACAGACCAGGAGCAACACCAGAAAAAGTAGTTGACCAAGTAATAGAATTATTTATAGAATTAGATGCTAATGATGAACAATTAGACTTTCCAGTTGTATATGCATCAGCAAAAAATGGAATTGCAAAAACAGATTTAGCAGATGAATCAGATAACTTAGATTGTTTATTTGAAACTATTATTAATACAATTCAAGCACCTAACTGTGATGAAGAGGGACCTGCTCAAATGTTAGTTTCTAACATTGATTATGATGATTATGTAGGAAGAATTGCAGTTGGAAGAGTAGAAAGAGGAATAATAAAAGTTGGGATGCCTGTTGCAATTTGCGGAAAAGAAGACAAAATTTCACAAGGTAGAATTGCAAAAGTGTATACACATGTTGGATTAAATAAAGTAGAAGTAGAAGAAGGAAAAGCAGGAGATATTATTGAATTAGCAGGGTTACCAGGTATTAATATTGGAGATACTATTTGTGATTTTAATAATCCAGAAAAAATACCATTTGTAGATATTGATGAGCCAACAGTATCTATGACTTTTAGTGTAAATAATGGGCCATTTGCAGGAAAAGAAGGTCAATTTATTACTTCTCGTCATATTCGTGATAGATTATTTAAAGAGTTAGAAAGAAATGTATCATTAAGAGTAAAAGAAACAGATTCACCAGACTCTTTTGAAGTGTCAGGAAGAGGTGAATTA
This sequence comes from uncultured Clostridium sp., assembly GCA_947364715.1. Classification (GTDB taxonomy): domain Bacteria; phylum Bacillota; class Clostridia; order TANB77; family CAG-508; genus CAG-269. The sequence continues at coordinate 13,519 of CANAUI010000005.1, read as the reverse complement.
CATTTATCTGTATTAATTGAAACAATGAGAAGAGAAGGTTTCGAATTATTAGTATCTCGTCCAAAAGTTATTTTTAAAGAAATTGATGAAGTGAAATGTGAGCCAATTGAAGATTTAGTAGTTAATGTTCCTGATGATTGTGTAGGAAATGTTATTGAAAAATTAGGAAGAAGAAAAGCAGAAATGGTAAATATGGAGCCAGCAGAGGCAGGACATACAAAAATAGAATTTAAAATTCCAGCTAGAGGTCTAATTGGATATAGAACAGAATTTTTAACAGATACTAAAGGAGAAGGAACAATGAATCATATATTTGATTCATATCAGGCATATAAAGGTGATATTCAAGCTCGTGTTAGAGGAACTATTGTTGCTTTTGAAAATGGAAAATCTGTAACATATGGATTATACAATGCACAAGATAAAGGTGATTTATTCATTGGCCCTGGTGTAGAAGTATATGAAGGTATGATTGTTGGGTTAAACTCAAGAGGAGAAGATTTAGCAATTAATGTATGTAAAGAAAAACATTTAACAAATACAAGAGCTTCTGGTTCAGATGAAGCATTACGTCTAGTACCACCAATCCAAATGTCATTAGAAAAAGCAATTGAATTTATTCAAGATGATGAATTAGTAGAAATAACACCAAAAACAATTAGATTAAGAAAGAAGATTTTAGATACAAAGGAAAGAGAAAGAGCTAATAGAAATAAATAGAAGATAGTAAAATTCTGTGTCTTGAGAAAGGAATGATAAAAATGGGGAGAGGTTATAAGAAATGGCAACCAGGTTTAGCTTCTGATTTTGCAATGAGAGATGTAACTCAGAAAAAATCACAAGAGGAAAAAAATCAAAAAGGTCTATCTGAAGATTCTAAAAATAGACAAAAGTTGGTTAGTAAAGTTAATGAATTAATAGAAAGTGGTATGAGTCTTGAAGAAGCAATAGATTTAGTTATACAAGATGCTAATATTATGAAAGCGTTTGAATATTGGAAAAATAATCATGTAGATGTTAGAGAATGTATAAAAAATTTAGTGAATTATAAAAATAAAAATAAATCTAATAATAGAGATAATGGTAGATAAAAGCAAACTTAGTATGCATTAAAATTGTAAATATACAATTTAATTTATATATAAATAAAACAAAGTTAGATATATAAGAGGAAAAAATGAATAAGCAAGAATTAGAAAAAATAAAGAAAAAAGCATTAGAAGAACATATTCCAATTATCATGGATGAAACACTAGAAGTAATTGAAAAATATTTGAATAAAAATAAGCCTAATAGAATATTAGAAATTGGAACAGCTGTTGGATATTCTGCTATATGTTTTACAAGTTTTTTAGATGAAAATGGTGTAATTGATACTATTGAAAGAGAAAAAGAAAGGGTAAAAGAGGCAAAAATAAATATCAAATTAGCAGAAGTGGAAGACAAAATACATATTTATGAAGGAGATGCAGTAGAAATTTTACCAACATTAAATCAACAATATGATGTTGTATTTATTGATGCAGCTAAAGGGAAGTATCCTTTTTTCTTAAAAGAGTCATTAAGAATGATTAAACCTGATGGTATTATTTTTGCAGATAATGTTTTATATAAGGGCTATGTTATGAGTGATTATAATAAGCATAAACAACGTACAGCAGTTAGAAATCTAAGAGAATATATTAAACAAGTAACAGAAAATTCAAATATTGAGACTGAGATTTTAGAAGTTGGAGATGGACTTGCTGTTAGTAAAATTAAATAAAAATAACAAAAAGCATGATTTAGTTCATGCTTTTTGTTCCATTATATTTCCAAATTATTATCGATATTTTTATCATTGTAAAAATTTTCTTTAGCATAATTACTTAATTCTTCATAGGAAATTTGGCTACTATTTTTAATGTTTAATATTTCTTCTAATTTATTTATTAATATTTCTGAAAGATAAGAAACTTCGTCACCATCTCTTAAAATTTCAGTAAAACTTTCTATTAGAGTTTTATTATTAATATGGGCTTCTGGAGCTGTAGCATGTGCAGAACTGATAACATTCATATTTACAGGAGAGTGGCATTTTGCGAAATTAGGAAGATAATTTTCAATACGATATTTTTCAATACGTTTTTTGGTAACAGTATTATATAACTTAATAGTCTTATCGCCAATAGTTCTTAATTCGTAATTATCATCTTTTTTGGTTGCATCCATATCTATCATATCATGTTCTTCTATAAATTCATCTTTAATTTTTACACTGTTTTTAGCGATTTCAATGAGTTTAAGTTTTTGTTCTAATCTTCCAATGGAAATTTGTAAGTCTCTTTTTTCTTTTGGTGATTCTGCATAATTCAATTTACTTTTTTTAGAGTATAGTCTATTATTTAAATAATGAGTTTGGATGTGAGAAGTTCTATCCAAAATAGTAAGATAACGTTCTAAAAGTTCAGGATTATCACTACCATCAGATAATTCAAAAAAATGTCTAATATCAAGTGTTTTGTTTTGAATATGATTATGTGCAGATAATCCATTTTTTGTTTCTTTATATCTCATGTTAGATTGAAGTTGTACTTCTGTTTTTCTATTATATGCATCTGTTAATTCGAAATAAATAGCACAAAAACCATTAGCTTTTTTAACATCTTTTATGAACTTTCCTTTTATTTTAAAATCATCAGTAAGTAAAGAATCTTCTAATACATGAGGAAAAGTAACTTTTAATATTTCATGTTGTAATTTGTCATCCAAATTTTTGTTTAAACAGTCTATTAGACTATATAATTCTTCTATCTCTTCATTAGTTGCACTAGAACAAAAAGAATTTTCTTTTAAGTGTTTTTGGTGATTTTCAATAGCTAGTTTTAATTTTGAAGAATAAGAACCTTCTTTAATTTCATGTGTACATTCTGGATAGGTAGAATCTTGTAGATATTCTAACAGTTGTATGGAAATTTGGAAATATTCTTCTTGTGATAGAAAAATATCATTTTCACTTAAAAATCTTTTTATGTTATGGATAAAATGCAAATGTTTATTTCTTTGTCTTCTCAATTCTAAAATTTGCACGTTATCAGAGTCTTTTTCATCAAAATAAACAGTATCATTCATATGATGTAAAACAATTGTTATCCCAGAAAAATCTGAATTAGTTTTATCAGTGAAATTTTTAGGGTTATCTAGATTTGAGATAATATATTTTTCTTCATCAGATAAAGTGATTCCTTTATTTATATCACTAGCTACCATATCTTTAACAGAATGGTCAAGTTCTTTGTGAATATTAGTAACAAAACTTTGAAAACCTTTTGTACGACCTGGTACCGAAATGGAAAATTCAGGGTGTAATTTTCGGTAAATTAAATAAATTGCACTACCTAAATAATCAGAATTTTTTTGACCATGTGAAGAAGCTTGATAATAATAATTATCAGAAAGGTCACAAACAGTTTTTCTAATAAGTTCCTGTTGTTTAGAGTATTCTTCTGCACTAATAGGAGATTTAATAAGAGATGGAAATGTATCAGGGAAATGTTGATTGACAATCATTTTGAGACTATTTATTTCATCTTTTGGTATATTCTCCAGATTATTATCTTGTGTAACAATTTGTAGATAAGTTATTTTTATTAAATCTAATAATTGATTAATTTCATAAACAGATATAGGATTATTTAATAATTTTAAAATTTCTTGACTATAATTATTAGATATTATTTCATATAAATGATAATATTGTTTATCAGTCATAAAAAAATCTTTTAATTTCATGAAGAGTTCATACAAATCAGATAATCCATTACCTCTAAAGTCTTCAATTAATTGTTTTTTGGGAAGTTCATTTATTTTAACATTTTGTAAGTGTTCTAAAAATTCCTCTCTTTTTTTCATATAATAGGCCATAAAGCTCACCTCATTTATAATTATAACATATATTTACATAAAAAGGAATAAAATTACTTGAAAAAGTTAATTTCAGACATAAATTTGTTACAATTCAAAAAAGATAATATTTATCAACTGTGAATTGTAACATAACTTTTAGAATCTTAAATTGTTTTTTGATTGACATAAACAATTGTAGATTGTATAATATGAATGCAAAAAGATATAGAAAAGAATTAAAAGTAAGGAATGAGATTAAATATGAAAAAAGTAGAATTATTAGCCCCAGCAGGCTCATATGAAAAAGCCAAAATAGCATTTTTATATGGGGCAGATGCAATATATTGTGGAACATCATCATTATCATTAAGAACAAGAGCAGATATGAAAGATGACGATTTAGAAAAAACAATTAAATATGCACATAGTATTGGAAAAAAAGTATATGTTACCTTAAACATTTTTGCATGGGACGAAAAATATGAAGAAATTATAGAAATGGCAAAAAAACTAGAAGAATTAAAACCAGATGGAATAATTGTAGCTGATGGAGGAGTTATAAATATACTAGAACAATATGCACCAAATGTAACCATAAATATTAGTACACAAGCAAATATTGTAAGCATTCATTCTGCAAACTTTTGGTATAATAATGGAGCTAAAAGAATGATTATGGCAAGAGAAATGAACAAAGAACAATTAAAATACATTATGGAAAACAAGCCAGAAGGAATGGAAATTGAAATATTTGTTCATGGAGCAATATGTTTTGCTTTTTCAGGAAGATGTTTTTTAAGTGATTTTCTATCATGTAGAAGTGCAAATTTAGGAGACTGTGCACAAAGTTGTAGATGGTCATATAATTTATATGCAGAAGAAAAAAATAATCCAGGAGAATTTATGCCAATTGAAACTAGTGAATATGGGACAAGTATTTTCTCTTCCAAAGATTTATGTTTAATAAAAGAAATACCAGAAATTCTTGACATGGGAGTAGATAGCTTAAAAATAGAAGGAAGATTAAAAACAGAATACTATTTAGCAAGTGTAATAGGTGCTTATAGAAATGCGATAGATGATTATTATAAAGACCCAGAACATTATGATTATACAAAATATTTAAAAGAATTAGAAAAAGTGAAAACAAGAGGACTAACTACATTTTATTTTAATGACAGAAGTAATAAAGATATACAAGAATATGGAGGAAGACAATATAATGAAAAATACGAATTTGGAGGAAAAGTAGTAGAATATGATGAAGCAAAATCTGTTATCGAAATAAAAAATAAACTTCAAGTGGGAGATAAAATGGAAATACTAATTCCATATCAATTAGAGCCTGTACAATTCACAATTGATAATTTATGGGATTATGATACTAAAGAAGAAATACAAGCAGTAAGTCCAGGTGTTAAAGGACAAAAGGTTTTGATAAATTTACCAATAAAATGTGAAAGAGATTGGATTATTAGAAGAGAAAAATAGAGAACAATAATTACATAATTATAATAAAATTAAACATTTTTTATGATAGCTGTTGAAAAATGTGTCTATAAATTTTTTTCTGAATATAATACTAAAAAGCAAGTGATACTATTAACAAATAACGATTCAAAAAAGTATGAAAAAAGGAGAAAAGTTTATGCAAAATTATACAGTTATTGGAAATACACCTATGATAAAAATAAAATACAAATATAAAGGTAAAGAGAGATATATATATGTAAAATTAGAGATGTTTAATATAACAGGGAGTATAAAAGATAGAGTAGCCTATTATATAATAAAACATGCAAAAGAAAAAGGAATATTAAAAGATAATATGCCTATTGTAGAAGCAACAAGTGGAAATACAGGTATTTCTTTATCAGCATTAGGTACATATTATCATCATCCTGTACACATTTTTATACCTAATTGGGCGAGTAAAGAGAGAATAGAATTAATGAAATCTTATGGTGCACATATATATTTAATATCAAAAGAAGAAGGTGGATTTATAAAATGTGTAGAAGAAGCTAAAAAAGTAGCTAAAGAATTAAATGGATTTTTAGCAAACCAATTTGAAAATGAAGATAATATATTAGCACATTATGAAACCACAGGAAGTGAAATTTTAGAACAACTAAAAAATGAAAAAATAGAAGGCTTTGTTTCAGGTGTAGGAACAGGTGGGACACTAATAGGTATAGGAAAACGATTAAAAACAGTAAATAATAGTATAAAAATATATGCATTAGAACCAGATAAAATGCCGATATTATCAAATGGTAAAATATCAGGACAACACAAAATAGAAGGAATAGGAGATGATTTTGTACCAAACATATTTGATAGAAATAAAGATATAATTGAAAAAGAAATTTTATTAATAAATGATGATGATGCTATAAATATGGCAAGAAAGTTAGCAGAAGGATTAGGATTAGGTGTTGGGATTTCGTCAGGAGCAAACTTTATAGGAGCAGTATTGTTACAAAATAAATTAGATAATAATATAGTTACAATATTTGCAGATGATAATAAAAAATATTTATCCACAGATTTGATAAAAAATGTAGATAATAATAAAAGCTTTATAAGTAATAATATAGAATTACTAGAATATGAAGAAATAAAGAGTCTTCGTTAAATGAAGACTCTTTATAAAGTTGATTCGAAAATTTGTTAAAAATCTAAAGTAATTACAAACAGTTTATATTTAGTTGGTTTATTTTTTCATTTCAGTTGATAATTTATTAATTGCTTTTGTTTCAATTCTAGAAACATAGCTACATGGTTATGACTAAAGTATCCCATAAATTAAATATTACATAAAAAATAGATACTTTCAAAGGTATCTATTTATAAGTTAAGAAAGTAAGGTTTTTATAATAGTTAGTTTCCATACATGTAATTTGTATTACTTTGAACTTTTCTTTTTTATTTTAGCAATGAGCAAGACAAATGATAAAATTAACCAAGCAACAAATCCTACTTTAAATCCTATAGGCCAAATATTTTCATAACTTAGTTTAAATAGTATATCTAAAATTTTCATTGTTGTTGTTGCACATAACAACATCACAACTAAAAATAAGATTTCTAAAATTATAAACTTTATTTTTTTCAAACTAGCATACACCTCCACAAATTACTATCTTGTGTTTCGATTATAGCATAAAGTACAGATAATTTTCAACTTAATTATCTGCCCTATGAATTGTAAAGTTGTAGGGATGATTGTAGCATAAAAAACAAATAATCTTCAACTAATTATCCGCCTCATAAGTTTTGCTATAAAATACTACTTTTTCATAATTCTTTGTATATATAATTCGTATGGATTAGAATTTATATGCGTTGTTATATGAGCTATTCCTGGCATATCTTGAATACTTTCTACTATTGTTTGAATTTTTGTATCTGTTTTTATTTCAATAGAGGCAGGTATAGGGTTACTCTGATTGTCAAAATTATTTAATAAATTTTTATTTTCTCCTAAATTATTTTTTAATCTATCCAATGCACTTTCTTTTGAAACATATTCAAGCTCTATATTTTTACTTTTTTCGATTATTTTGTTTTTTATATTTTCTATTTGTTGATTTGTTATATCATCTTTTAGATATATTTCCATTGTAGAAGCAATTTCATTATAATTATTATATACTTGTACATTAAATAGAATTACAATGGTTAGAATTATAAAAAATACTAATATTATTATATTTTTTTTGTTTATGTTCTTTTTAATCATTTTAAAGAAATCAATTTCTTTGACTTGATTTTTTTCAGCATTTTCCTGTTTTATTTCTTCTAAAATTTCTTTACATTTATTACATTTTTTTAAATGTTCTTCTACTAATTCTTTAGAAGTTTCACTTAAAATACCATCATTATAGCTAAATAATAAATCTTGAACAATATCACATTCATTTTTCATTTTCTAATTCCTCCTTTAATTTTTGCTTACCGCGAAAAAATACAACTCTTGCCCAATTTGATGTTTTATTCATAATTTCAGCAATTTCACTATATTCAAAATTACCGAATATCCTTAAATACATTACATTTTTAGTATCTTCATCAAAATTTTGTAATTTTTTAAATAATTCTATCTTTTTCTCTTTATTCCAAAGATTTTCTTCTATTGATTCTTCTATAAATAATGTATTTTGCAATATATCTAATGGTATTTCTTTTTTTATTTTTTCTTTTTTTATTTTCTTATACCATATATATTTACTAATTTGACATAGCCAAGTTGATATTTTGCACTCACCTCTAAACTTATTTATATCTTTAACAGCTACTAAAAAAGTTTCTTGGACAATTTCTTCAGTTGTATCTTTATTTCCAGTTAAGCAGAATATATATTTATAAACAATTTCACCGTATTTTTTGTATATTGTATCCATATCCTGCATAACATTTTCCTCCTTTCACTTATTTAGTATCTTTTGTTGTTATTTTGTTACAAAATATTTCATTTTTTTATTTAGTCCAATAAATAGTCATAAAGGCAGACAACTATTAACTAATTATCTGCTCTACAACTTACTTTTATTGTTTTTATTTTCTTTTTCAAATTTTATAAATTATTTATTTAAAAGCACTTTTAAATCTTTATTAAAGGCAATAAAGGATACGAAAAATCTATTATAGGATATTTTAGTTTCTATAAATTAACAATAAAATTTAATATCTTCTATCCCATAAAAACTTTTCCATTCAGATATAATGTAAAAATAATTATATTGTATAGATTTAAATAATTTATTCAAATCATGCTTTGGAATTCTACTATTATTATTTTCCAAAATACAATCTCCACTTTTAGTAATCCATACCTTAGTTGCATTTGTGGTAGGATTTCCTTTGCAAATATGAACATGTATGGGTTCAAAATTTTCATTTGCCCAAAAGAATATAGTATATCCTAAATAATTAAAAAGATTAGGCACTTTGTATTCCTCCTTTTCTAGCGACATCAAAGAAATATCCAGCACCTCTTTCAACTACTGTTTTAAATATTGCAATTTCATCATCAGTATAATGTCCATCTTGTTTTACTATATTATAACTTGGTAGTTCAAATATTACTGTATCAAAACCATTCTCTATTGGTCTTTCAAAACAAACAATAAGATATTCTTCTCCATTTTCCTTTTTACGAATATCTGAAGATACTACTAAAGTTCCATCTGCATAAGTAACAAATTCGTGCATCATTGTAAATCAATCTCCTTTCAATTTTTATATATTGTATCTAGTATATCACATTTACTATCATTTTACTATATTATAAAATAAAAAGAATTTAATTCTTTACTATCTAATTTTTCAGCATTTTTAAGTACATTATGTGTAGAAAAGTTTTTCTAATTTTTGATACTGTTCACTATGATTAAATACCATAATTAATCATAAAACATTTAAAGATACTTCTGTCTGGCCATATTTTACATATATATTAAAAAGGGGGAAATTTATATGGAAAAAAATAATAATTTAATTTGTATATATAATGAAAATAAAAACAATATACAAGATATAATACTTAAAATCTATTCAGAATTCGTGGAAAATGAGCTAAACAAGGAATTTAAGACATAGGTTCGCTTATTCTTTTTAAGTATTATATAATAAAGTTGTAATATAAATTTATGGGGGAAAAGGAGGTATTTTGAACAATTTAAATATTTCAAATCCCATAGACTACAAAGTAGCATTATATATCAGATTATCAAAAGAAGATATGAAACCAGGAGAATCAGAAAGTATCACAAATCAAAGAAGTTTACTAATAAGGTTTGCGAAAAGTCAAAGACTAACAATTGTAGGCGAATATGTAGATGATGGTATAAGTCGGAACAACATTTGATAGACCATCATTCAAAAAAATGTTACAAGATATTGAAAGTAAAAAAATAAATATGGTAATTACAAAAGATTTATCCAGACTTGGACGTGACTATATACAAACAGGTTTCTATCTTGAAAAATATTTCCCAGAAAACAGAGTAAGATATATATCTATACTTGATAATATTGACACAGGAATAGAAAGTACAAACAATGATATAACTCCCTTTAAAGCAATACTAAATGATATGTATGCAAAAGATATATCATCAAAAATAAAAAGTGTAAAACGCAACAAGCAAGAATTAGGTTTATTTATAGGAGGAAAAGCACCATATGGTTACAAATGTAGTAAAGAAACTAGCAACAAAATAATAATAGATGAGGAGGCAAGACCTATAATAGAAAGGATATTTAATGAAGCAAAAAGTGGAAAAACATGTCGAGCTATTGCACAAGATTTGAGTATAGACAAAATTCCTACACCTTCACAATATGCTATTTCTAAAGGGCACAAAATAACGAAAGTATCTAATTATTGGGCAGATACAAGAATTCGTGAAATACTTTTAAATGAAGTATATATAGGAAATATGGTACAAGGAAGAATGAAAAAGATAAACTATAAATCAAAAATTAATATTAGACTACCAAAAGAACAATGGAAAGTGGTGGAAAATACACACGAGCCTATAATTGATAAGGAGACTTTTTATAAAGTAAGAGAAATGATAGAAAAAAGAAAACGAACAAGAGTAAAAACACATGATTACTTACTAAAAGGATTTGTACACTGTCACGAATGTGGAAAAAAAGTTGGATGTTCATCTCGAGAACTTGCTACAGGAAAGGTATATTATTTTAGATGTAGTACATATACAGCAAATGCAAGACTTGGGCTTTGTACTTCTCACAATATTAGAATGGATATTGTAGAAAAAGCAGTAAATAATAAAATTATATCTATATTAAACAGTTTTTTTGATAAAAATAATTTAATAAAGGTAGCAAAAACAAAAATAGAAGAAAAAAGAAAAAGTATATATATTGAAAAAGATATACAAGAGTATGAAATAAAAATTAATAAAATTTCCTTAGAAATAGACAACATTTATGATGATAAACTTTCAGGTATCATTACTGAAGATGATTTTATTAGAATTTACAAAAAGAAGAAACTAGAAAAAGAAACTTTACAAAAGAAAATTGAAGATAAGAAACTATATATTGAAAAAGATATTGTAAATGAAGATGAATTAGTAAAAAAGATAGTTACTAAATTTCAAGATTTAAAACAAATTAATAGAGAGATTTTATGTGATTTAGTTGATAGAATTGAAATAGATAAAAATAAAAAAATATATATATATTTCAAATTTAATAGTTTGCAAGAAAAATAAACTAAACTATAACAAACTAAAAGAAATTTTCTAAAGATTTACAAATTTTTCTTGCAAACATATCATAATTCTGATATAATTTGTGCATAATAAACAAGGAGGTGCTTAAAATGGCATTAATCAGACCATGTGCAGATTTAAGAAATAATTATAATGAAATATCTAAAATTTGCCACGAAACAAAAGAGCCAATGTATATCACTAGAAATGGAACAAATGACTTAGTTGTTTTATGTGATGAGGCATACGAAAAACTAAAGAAAGATGTTGAACAAATAGAAGAAGAGAGAATTGAAAGACTAGTGTCAGAACATTTTGACAAACAGTATGCTTCTTTTGAAGAATTTAAAAAAGACCTTAATAAAAAAATTGAGCGAGCACTAAAAGATGTTGAAGAAGGTCGTTACCGTACTATGGATGAATTTTGTGCAGAAATGGAGGAGAAATATGACATACATTAAACAATATATAATTAATCAAACTATGTTATTATTTACGAAGTTATGAATGATACTCGGACAAGTCTTCATTTTACATATTTTTCATAGTAGCCAAAACTATTTAAGCAAAATATAAAAATAATAAAAATAAAATTTAAATCAAAAATTAATTTTAGTCATAAAAACGTTCTGATACATAGGAACGAGAAATTCCCATCATTTTTGCAATTTCATGTTGAGTTTTAGGTTTATGACCACCAAGACCAAATCGAAGTTCTAATATTGTTTTTTCTCTATCTTTCAAAATTGATTTCATTTTTTCATATAATAATTTAATTTTCATTTTGATATCTACTGTTTCTTCAATATTTCTTTCATCATTTTCTAATATCTCTTGTAAAGTAATAACATTATCATCTTTATCTTTTCCTATAGGCTCATTTAAATAAACTTCTGCACCTAATTTTTTTGTAGCCCTTAAATGCATTAAAATTTCGTTATCAATACATCTAGAAACATAAGTAGAAAGTTTTGACCCTTTATCTACATTAAAGCTATTAATTCCTTTTATTAGGCCAACAGTACCAATAGAAATTAAATCATCTTGTTCAACATTAGTGGTAGAATATTTTTTGGTAATATGAGCAACTAATCTTAAATTTCGTTCAATTAAAATATTTCTTGCTTCTTCATCACCATTTTTCATTTGTATTAAATATGTTTTTTCTTCTTCAGATGTTAAAGGCTCTGGAAATATATTATTATTAGATATATATCCTACTAAAAATACAGATGATTTTAGGAACTCAATAAATCCTAAAATACTAGTTATACAAAGTGCAGACAACATATAGGCACCTCCAAAAATATATAAATAAGAAAATTTTAAATGTGCAAAAAATAAATAGAATTCAATATCTACTAAAAATTCGCATAACAAATTATATGTTTAAGAACTATAAAAGTGCCTGACCATTAGAAAAAATATAATAAAATTTAAACTACAAAAGAATGAATTGGAAAAAATTTCATAAAATAAAAAGAGTGAAAGCGATATTATATATTTTTTAAAAGAGGTGTAAGGATGAATGGATTGATAAATATATTAAAAGGTATTTTTATTGGTGCTGGAGCCATTGTGCCAGGTGTTAGTAGTGGAGTATTATGTGTATTATTAGGGCTTTATGAAAAATTGTTAGATAGTGTTTTGAATTTTTTTAAAGATATAAAACAAAATATAAAATTTTTATTTCCTATTATTTTAGGTGGTGGAATAGGAGTATTACTATTTAGTAATATATTAAATTATCTGTTATATAAATTTTCTATACAAACAAAATCTATATTTATAGGACTAATTATTGGAACAATTCCTTCTTTAATAAAGGAAGTAAACAAAAAGGAATCATTTAAACTAAAAAATTTGATTTATTTATTTGTATCATTAGCAATTGGGATTGTAACAGTAATATTAGAAAACAAAATTAGTATAGCTGGTAATATAAATAACATAAGTGTTATGTATTTAATTATATGTGGAATTATTATGTCTGTTGGGATTGTTGTACCAGGTGTTAGTAGTACAATTATTTTAACATTATTAGGTGTTTATTCTATATATTTACAATCTATTGCAAATATATATTTACCAGTATTAATTCCTATGGGAATAGGGTTGGGATTGGGTTGTATTATTGTAATGAAATTAACTAAAAAATTGTTAGAAACATGTTATGCACAGACTTTTTATAGTATTATAGGTTTTACTATTGGGTCTATATTTGTTCTTGTGCCTAAAACAATGACATGGATTGAACAAGTTTTATGTATTTTGTGTATAGTACTAGGAATATATATATCATATATAGGGAAAGCTTTAAAAAATTATTTATAAATGGTAAAATTAAATTACCGTTTTTGGATAAATAAAAAGACACATAA
>CANAUI010000004.1 GCA_947364715.1 uncultured Clostridium sp. | reverse complement strand
ATGTAGAAAGAAAGGAGCGTATGGTGTATTTAAGTTATTAAATATATCATACAAGCAAAATATGCTAAGTATTGTATAAAACAATGTAAGCATTTTAGGGATGGTAATTGTCATGAAGGAGTTTTTAGCTTATTTTTATCTTCGAATTTAATATTGCACTTGTCTGGGTGTAAAAATGAGTTGATTCGTTTTAACTTAAATGAATGTAATGATAGTCAAATGAAAAAAGCTTTTACTGATTTATTATCTTTTATGGATTAAGTAAGTTTGATAATAAAGTTATAATAGTTTTTGAAATTATGTGCAAAAGTTGATATATAAATATTTTTAAGGGATTCTAAGTTACCATTCTTCCCGTTTAACAAGTTCTAGCTATTATATAATATTTGTAAACATGACATTTCATGTTTTTTTAAAATTAAGAATTGTAAAACTATTCTTGGTAAATTTTGATTTCTTAAAAATATTTATATATCAACTTTTGTTATTGTATAGGAAACTTTATGAAACTTTTTAGTTTTGGAACACAAAGTGAAAATAAATAAAATTTTATTTTCAAATGAAAAAATCATTATCAAATATTAAAAAGCGTGAGATATATTGAATATTTCATGCTTTTATGATATATAAAACTATAGGAGTGATAAATAAATGATAGATTTTGAATTATATAGAATTTTTGTTGCAGTAGCAGAAGAAGAAAATATAACCAAAGCAAGTAATAAATTAAATATCTCGCAACCAGCAATCACAAAACAAATTAAAAATTTAGAAAATCAGTTATCTATTAAACTATTTGAGAGAAAAAGCAAAGGAGTTGCTTTAACTAAAGAAGGGAAACATTTATATGAAAAATTAAAGAATCCTATAGAAGAACTAAATAGAATAGATTCACAAGTTGGAAAAGAAAAATTTATTAATATTGGAACACATAATCATATGGGTGGATTAATTTTTGGACAAGCAATTAATCAATATACTTTAAAATATCCTGATGTTAATTTAAATTTAGTATGTGAAGAAATAGATGAATTACTTAAAAAATTAAAAAACAAAAAAATTGATATCGTATTTGCAAAAAAATATAATGAAGAAGTACCAAATGGGCTTAGCTTTGTAAAACTGGGATATATGCATGAAGTATTTATTGCAAATAAACAATCAGAAATAGTAAACCAAACATTAACATTAGATAACTTAAAAGGTAAACAAATTTATATTCCAAGAGAGTATGAACAGACAACAAAAAGAATAAAGGAATTAACACAAAATGCAAATATAAATTTGAAACAAAGTAATTATAGGTCAATCGTTCGTTTAGTAAACCAAGGTATGGTCATAGGGGTAGTAACATCTGAGTATTTATATGATTGGGAATGGGAACAATTTAATTTAATGGAAGTTAAAAATAATATTGGATTAGGCGAAGTAGAATTTGGAATTTATTTAAATTCTAGTAACTTTAAGGAATTAAATAGATTAGTTAATATAATAAAAGAAAATTTTAAAATATTATAAAGAAAAAATAGAAAAATCTTCAATAGATTCTTCTATTTTTTTGTCCTACTATTTTTTTAAGTAAAAAATAGTAAATTATCTAATTTACGAATATTGTAAGAAAACTATTTTATCCCACTATTTTAAAAAAATTCTGTATTTAAATTTGTTATTACTCACAGCTAAAATATTACTTTTTTAATTAATGACAAATGTACCATGAAATAAATCTATAAATTCTTAGATTTAAATAACTGAGGAAGCGTAATAATGATAGACTTACATATATCAACTATAATATTTTCCAAAAACCAATAATTATTAATAAAATTCCAGAAATAATTGACCAAATGTTATCAGGCAATTTATTGAAGGAATATAATTTTTTTCCTAAATAATTTCCAAGGCTTAAGAAAAATAATTGGAAGCAACTAATTAACAATGGAAATATTAAAGAAAAAGTATTTATCATACTAAGACCAATACCAATACAAAAACTATCCAAAGATAGGGCTAATCCTAAGAATAATGCTTCTTTAGAATCAATTATATTAGATTTGTCAAAATCGGAAGAATTAGGATTTTTGATAATTTTTATTGTAATTCCTAAACATTTAATAAAAAAAGAATATATTTTTTCTGTATCTGATATTTTAGAGTTTTCAGTATTTTTTAAACATTTAGTATCTTTTAAATTTTTATTATCGTTCATTTTATGTTTTTGTTTTGAAACTTTCAATGATTGAAAACACATAAATAATCCCATTAGCATTAAAATAAAGCTACCTAAATAGTGAATAAAAAAATCAGGTAAAATATATTTTAATAAATTTCCAAAATATATGGAAATAATAGAAATAATAAAACTAATAAAAAATAAAATAAATTTAGCAGACATGATTATTTTTGTATTTTTTATTCCATATGTAATACCAATTCCTAGAGAATCGATACTACTAGAGATTGCTAAAAATAAACAACTAATTAACATAAAAACACCTCTAAAGATATTGTATTAAATATTTTATATATATGTGCATTGGGGGTTACTAGTATGATTAAAAAAATATGTGTTGAAAAAGTTGATACATAATATTTTTAAGGAATTATTAGCAAGTTTCCATTCTTATGTAATAAATTCTAAATATAAAAACCATAACAATACCTAAAATTTAATAACAAGAAAACTAAAAATAAGTAATAAAAATAATTTAAATGAATAAAATTAGAAAAAAGAAGGACAAGACACTAAAAAAATATTAATACAAAGGAGAGGAAAGTATATGTGGGAAACACTTAGAAAAGAAGAAATTGAAAAAACACTTAATACAAATTTTAGCAAAGGATTAAATGATAATGAAGTTTTTAAAAGACAAAATCAATATGGTAAAAACGAATTAGAAAATGCTAAAAAAGAAGGAATTATTATTAAGTTTTTTAAACAATTTAATGATTTCATGATTATTATTTTAATTATAGCATCTATTGTATCAGCAGGTGTATCATGGTATCAGGGAGAAAATGATTATATTGATTCTATTATTATTATAGCAATTGTTATATTAAATGCTGTTATGGGAGTTTTACAAGAAGCAAAAGCAGAAAAATCAATTGAAAGTTTAAAGAAAATGACACCACAGATGTCAAAAGTAATTCGAAATGGAAAAGAAATAGAAATTCTTTCAGAAACATTAACAGTAGGAGATATTATTATTTTAGAAGCTGGAAATCGTGTACCAGCAGATTGTAGAATTATAGAGAATTTTAATTTGAAAGTAGAAGAATCTAGCCTAACAGGAGAAACAGAGCCTGTTGAAAAAAATGGTGATGTAATTTGTAAAAAGGGAATACCATTAGGAGATATAATAAATATGGTATTTATGGGAAGTACAGTTGTTAATGGACATGCAAAAGTTGTAGTTACAGAAATTGGAATGAATACAAAAGTTGGAAAAATTGCAAATATGATTATCCAAAATGAGTCACCAGAAACTCCAATACAGAAAAAACTAAATCAAGTAGGTAAAATATTAGGTGTTATTTGTTTGATGATTTGTTTAGTGATTTTTGTTATAGGAATTATAAAAAAGATACCACCAATGGAAATGTTTATGACTTCTGTAGGATTAGCTGTTGCAGCAATACCAGAAGGATTACCAGCAATTGTTACTATAATGTTATCTATAGGTGTAACCAAAATGGCAAAGAGGAACAGTATTATCAGAAAATTACCAGCGGTTGAAACTTTAGGAAGTAGTAATGTTATTTGTTCAGATAAAACAGGAACATTAACACAAAACAAGATGAAGGTAGTAGAAATTAAAGCAGAAAATCCAAATTTTGCAATGGAATTAGCTACGATGTGTACAGATAGTAGGGTAGAAACAGATAGTGGAAAAGTAGAAGTAGTTGGAGAACCAACAGAAAATGCATTAGTAGAAGTAGCATATATAAATAAATTGAATAAGAATAATTTGTACCAATCTATGCCAAGAATGAGTGAAATTCCATTTGATTCAAATAGAAAAATGATGACAACAATACATAAATTAGAAAATGGAAAATATAGAGTAATAACAAAAGGTGCACCAGATGTATTATTAAATAAATGTATAGGTATATATAAAGAAAAGATAGCAAAAGAAAATGATAAAATGGCTAATAAAGCTTTAAGAGTTATTGCTGTAGCATATAAAGACATTAATCAGTTACCAAGCAAAATAGAGAGTTCTAGCATTGAAAATAATTTGAATTTTGTTGGACTAATTGGTATGATAGACCCTCCAAGAGAAGGTGTTAAAGAAGCAGTAGAAACTTGCAAAAATGCTGGAATAAAGACTGTTATGATAACAGGAGACCATATTGCAACTGCAAAAGCAATTGCAGAAAAAATAGGAATATTTTCTAAAAAAGATAAAGCAATAACAGGAGAAGAATTGGATAAGCTAAATCAAGAAAAACTTGAAAATGAAATTCAGAATTATACAGTTTTTGCAAGAGTAACTCCTGAGCATAAAGTAAGAATTGTAAAAGCATGGCAAAAAAATGGAGCAGTTGTAGCAATGACAGGAGATGGGGTAAATGATAGTCCAGCACTAAAAAGTGCAGATATTGGAATTGCTATGGGAAAAGGTGGAACTGATGTTGCTAAAAATGCATCAGATATGATTTTGGTAGATGACAATTTTATAACAATTGTAGATGCTGTAAAACAAGGAAGAAATATTTATGATAATATTAGAAAAGCTATCCATTTTTTAATTGCAACAAATATAGGCGAAATTGTAACTATTTTTATGGGATTGATTTTAGGTTTTCAGTCACCATTACTTGCTATACAATTATTGTGGATAAATTTGGTAACAGATTCTTTACCAGCAGTTGCTATAGGATTAGAACCACCTGAAAAAGATATTATGGAAAGAAAACCAATTGATTCAAAAAAAGGAATATTTGCAGATGGATTATGGAGTAAAATTATATTAGAAGGTATTATGATAGGAATGCTTACATTAATTGCTTTTAGTATAGGAAATAAATATTATGGAGTAGAAGTCGGAAGAACAATGGCATTTATCAGTATGGGATTATTAGAGCTTGTCCACAGTTTTAACATAAAAAGTGAAAAATCAGTTTTTAAAGTTGGTATATTAGAAAATAAATTTTTGATTGGAAGTTTTATACTTGGGATTTTTGTACAGACAATTGTTGTATTTATTCCATTCTTGTCAAATATATTTAATGTAACTAATTTAACTCAAATTCAATGGATTATAACTTTAGGTATTTCTGTATTACCAATACCAATTATAGAATTACAGAAAAAAATTAATACTATAAATACAATAAAAAATGTGAGAAATAAAAGAAAAATTATTTTAGATTAAAAAAAATGTACTTGCAATATGTAAAAAAATATGATAGAATAACTATGCTTTAATTTTATATTATGGTAAACCTTATAAAATTTTTAGTTTTGCAAGTACAAATTGAAAATAGAATACAACATAATTAAAAAATAAATTCTGTTTCATATAATATAAAATTAATATCATCATAAAAATTGTTAAATAATTTTTATGATGATAAATCTCGACTTGTGAAGAACACAGGTTATAAATCCATAGGGAGGTGAAAAATGATGAATAAATATGAAAGTATTATCATTATTAATCCAAATGTTGATGAAGCAGGT
Organism: uncultured Clostridium sp.; assembly: GCA_947364715.1. GTDB lineage: Bacteria > Bacillota > Clostridia > TANB77 > CAG-508 > CAG-269. Next base: position 67,404 of record CANAUI010000004.1, on the reverse strand, counting down.
TTAAAAGCTTTGGAAGAAAAATTTACAGGATTAATCAATGAAAATGGTAAAGTAGAATCAGTTGAAGAAATGGGAAAAAGAAAATTAGCTTATGATATTAAAAAATTCAAAGAAGCTACATATGTATTATTTAACTTTGAAGCAAAACCAGAATTAATAACTGAACTTGAAAGAGTTTACAGAATTACAGATGACGTTATAAAATTTATTACAGTAAAAGTAGAAAAATAAGATATAAAAAACTAAATAAAGAAGGGGCCTTTATTTGAAGTAAAGAAAGGTGAGTAGTTATGAATAAAGTAATTTTAATGGGAAGATTAACAAGAGATCCAGAAACAAGATATACACAAACAAATAATACATTAGTATCTTCATTTAGTCTAGCAGTTAATAGAAGATTTGTAAGACAAGGAGAAGAAAGACAAGCAGATTTTATTAATATTGTAGCATGGAGTAAATTAGGAGAATTTTGTAGCAAATACTTTAAGAAAGGTCAACAAGTAGGTGTTATAGGAAGAATTCAAACAAGAACTTGGGATGATGAACAAGGACAAAAACACTATGTAACAGAAGTTGTAGCAGAAGAAGCATATTTTGCTGATAGTAAAAGAGATGGTGAAACATCAAATAATGCAACTTTTGAAAATACATTTGGAAATACAGCACCAGGAAGTATGGGTGCAGATTTTGAAATGTCTTCTAGTGATGACCTACCATTCTAATTTGTTAGGGGGGAATAAAAAAATGGCAGATAAAAAACAAAATAAAAGAAATAATAAAAATTATGATGAGGATTATAATCCAAGATTCAGAAAACAAAGAAAAAAAGTATGTTTATTATGTAGTGATAAAAACTTTGTTTTAGATTACAAAAATCCAGAACAATTAAAAAAATTCGTAAGTGACAAAGGTAAAATCTTACCAAGAAGAAATACTGGAATGTGTGCAAAACATCAAAGAGATATTACAATTGCTATAAAAAGAGCAAGACATATTGCTTTATTACCATATGCACAAAAATAATTTAAATTAATAAACAAGAAAACCGTTGAAATATCAACGGTTTTTGATTTTATATTATAGGAAAATCCATGCAACTTTTTAGTTTCGCAACACAAAGTGAAAATAAATAAAATGTTATTTTAAAAAGAAAGTCATACTGACTTTCTAATATATAAAAATACAGTGTACACAAATTTATTTCATAAATTTCGCATGTGAACAAATTAACGGAAAGCCGAAGAGAAAAGTTAAAATTATACTAATATTAAGGCTTTCCAATTTGTTCTTTTATAGAAAAAAGTGAAAAAATGGAGAGCTTGCCAATTTATGTAAAATATAGTAAAATAGAGTTATTGTATTATTGTTTAAATAGGGGGATAAAAATAAATATGAATCAAGAACTAGTAGAGTTAACAAAAAAAATAGAGAAAAAAGTAGAGCCACAATTTAAAAAAATAGAAGAAATATGTAGAAAAAATAGTATAAAAGTAATAGAAGCATTTCAAAAATGTAATTTACAAGAAATGCATTTATCAACTTCAACAGGATATGGAATTGATGAAACAGGAAGAAATAAAATAGAAGAAATTTATGCAGACATATTTAAAGCAGAAGATAGTTTAGTAAGAGCTCAATTTATTTCAGGAACACATGCTTTAGCAATTACACTGTCTGCTTTATTACGTCCAAATGAAACATTAATTAGTATAACAGGTGCACCATATGATACTTTACAAACTGTTATTGGAGTAGGGAAAGAAGTAAGTGAGAGTTCTTTAAAAGCTTTTGGAGTAAACTATGAACAAATTGAATTAATCAATAATGATTTTGATATAAAGGCAATACAAGAAAGATTATCAAAAAATGATGTTAAATTAGTAGAAATTCAAAGGTCAAGGGGATATTCTACAAGAGAAAGTTTAACAATAGAAAAGATAGAAAAAGCAATACAAGCTATAAGAGAAGTTAATAAAAATGTAATTATAATGGTAGATAATTGTTATGGAGAATTTGTGCAAGATAGAGAGCCAATTGAAGTTGGGGCAGACATTGCAGTAGGGTCATTAATGAAAAATTTAGGTGCTGGAATTGCAACAAGTGGAGCATATATTGTAGGAAAAGAACACTTAATAAAATTATGTGCAGAAAGATTAACTGCACCAGGAATAGGAAAAGAAATTGGACCATCTCTAAATCAAAATACAAATTTATTAAAAGGACTATTTTTTGCACCACAAGTAGTGACTAGTAGTGTTAAAACCGCCATATTTGCAAGTGGGATTTTAGAAGAGATAGGATATACAGTAAAACCAAAATATTATGAAGAAAGAGCAGACATAGTACAAACAATACATTTGGGAACAAAGGAAAGATTAATAAAATTCTGTCAAGGAATACAAAAAGGGTCACCAATAGACTCATGTGTTATACCAGAGCCAAGCCCAATGGGAGGATATGAAGATGAAGTTATTATGGCAGCTGGAACTTTTACAGAAGGTTCAACTATTGAACTTAGTTGTGATGGACCAATTAGAGAGCCATATATTGTCTATATGCAGGGAGGATTAACATATGACTATGGAAAATATGGTATATTAAAGGCAATAGAAGAAATGAACTTATAAAATGAGATATGTTAAAGTATAGTAAAGATAAGAAAGGGTTTTGTTTTGAATAAAGTGATTGTAATAGGTGGTGGACCTGCTGGAATTATGGCAGGAATTACTGCTAAAGAAAATAATAATGAGGTTTTAATAATAGAGAAGAATAATCAATTAGGTAAAAAGCTGTTAATTACAGGAAAAGGTAGATGTAATATTACTTCATCTTTGGAAATAGAAGAATTTATTAAAAATACACCAGGAAATGGAATGTTTTTATATAGTGCATATCAACAATATACAAATAATGATATAATTAAATTTTTAGAACAGCAGGGATTAAAAGTAAAAGAAGAAAGAGGAAATCGAATTTTTCCAGTAACAGACAAATCTGTTGATGTTTTGAAATGTTTTACAAAGAAAATTAAAGAACTAAATATAGAAGTAAAATATAATACAAAAGTTGAAGAGATTTTAACAGAAATTGTAGATGAAAAAACAAAAGTAATTGGTGTAAGAACAGATAAAGAAACAATAAAAGCTGATAAAGTAATTTTAGCAACAGGTGGTAAAAGTTACCCATTAACTGGTTCGACAGGTGATGGATATATATTAGCAGAAAAGCTAGGACATAAAATAACATCAATAAAACCATCATTAGTTCCTTTAGAAGCGTTTGATAAAATGGAATGTAAGGAATTACAAGGATTGAGTTTAAAAAATGTTGGGATTAAGTTAATAGATATAGAAAAAAATAAACAGATTTATGAAGATTTTGGAGAAATGATATTTACACATTTTGGCATTTCAGGACCAACTATTTTAAGTTCATCAGCACATTTGGTTAGATATAAAAATATTGATAAATTATGTAATGAAAAAAAGATTATTTTAAAAATAGATTTAAAACCTGCATTAGATGAAAAAAAATTAAATGATAGAATTTTAAGAGATTTTGAAGATATAAAAAATAAACAATTTAAAAATAGTTTAGATAAATTGTTACCGCAAAAACTGATACCAGCTGTTATTAAAAGAAGTAAGATAAATCTTAATAAAAAGGTAAATGAAATAACTAAAAAAGAAAGAGAACAACTGTTGAAACAAATCAAAAATTTCGAAATTACAATAAGAGGATTTAGACCAATAGAAGAGGCTATTATTACAAGTGGAGGAGTAAATATTAAGGAAATTAATCCCAAAAATATGGAGTCTAAAAAAGTAAAAAATTTATATTTTGCTGGAGAAATAATTGATGTAGATAGTTATACAGGAGGATTTAATTTACAAATAGCATATTCTACAGGTTATGTAGCAGGATTAAATTAGTAGTTTATTTATGAAAAAGTATTTAAATTACAGTTTGAACTTTTTGGAGATTTTAATGTTACTAAAGTGTTAAAGAAAAGGAATTAAAAATGAATCGTTATTTAACAATAAAAGATAGAATAGAAACAGAAATTGTTATAAAAAAGTCAAAATTTATTGCAAATTTTATAAAAGTAACATCAAAGGAACAGGCAGAAGAAGAAATAAAAAAAATAAAGAAAAAATATTTTGATGCAAGACATAATTGTATCTCATATAGAATACTTGAAGAGGAAAATATAGTAGAAAGATTTAGTGATAATGGTGAGCCTTCTGGAACAGCAGGAGCACCTATGTTAAATATTTTACAAAAAAGTAATTTGGTAAATGTGTTAATTGTTGTAACAAGATATTTTGGAGGAATATTACTAGGGACTGGTGGTTTAGTTAGAGCATATTCAGATAGTTTACAAAAAGCAATTGAAGAAAGTGAATTATTAGAACTTACAATAGGAATAGAATGTAAAGTGAATTTAGAATATAACTATTTTGAAAAATTTAAATATTATTGTAAAAATAATGATATTCAAATAAAAGATGTCAGTTATACAGAAGAAATTGTTTGTAAAATACAGATGGAAGAAGATAAAAAAGATATTTTATTAAAAGATTATGTATTAAAAAATATTAATTTATTGAATATAGAAGTTTTATATAAAAAATATATAGAAAAAAGTATACAAAAATAATCGTTTTGTAAAAAAAGCTGGAAAAAATTACCAGTTTATCTTGCAATTTATCATCTGTAATAATATAATCTGAATTGTAAGATATTTACAATTTATTTTTGGAGGAAAAATTATGAAAGAAAAAATTACAGTTTTAATTGCAGATGACAATCAAGAATTTAGTCAAACATTGGCATCATATATAGATGCACAAGAAGATATGGAGGTTATTGCAAAAGCAAAAGATGGAACAGAAGTAATAGATATTATTGCTAATACAGTACCTGACATAATCTTATTAGATGTAATTATGCCACATTTAGATGGTCTAGGTGTGTTAGAAAATATTAATAAAATAAAAATAGCTAAAAAACCAATTTGTATAATGTTATCAGCAGTTGGACAAGATAAAATAACACAAAGAGCAATAGAATTAGGAGCTCAATATTATGTTGTAAAACCATTTGATATTGAAGTATTAATAAAAAGAATAAGAGAGTTCAAATTTTATAAACCAGCAACTTCAAATACAAATAATAATTTTATGACTAGAGATATAAAACCACAATACATAGAAATATCTTCTGGTAATGCAAAAACAGAAGAAAATTTAGAAGCATTAGTAACAAATATTATTCATGAGGTGGGAGTACCTGCACATATTAAAGGATATCAATATTTAAGAGAAGCTATTATGATGGTAGTAAATGATATAGATGTAATTAATCAAATTACAAAAAGTTTATACCCACAAATTGCTCATAAATTTAACACAACACCAAGTCGTGTAGAAAGAGCTATTAGACATGCTATTGAAGTAGCATGGGGAAGAGGACAACAAGAAGCTGTGGAAAATATTTTTGGATATACTATTTCAGCTGCTAAAGGAAAACCAACAAATAGTGAATTTATAGCAATGATTGCTGATAAATTAAGACTTGAACTTAAGAGTGCGTAAGATATGCTATAATCATCTAATAGTAAGCAATACAACAGTTACATGATTTGCATTTACTACCAATCAATTATGAGTTATTGGTAATAAATCAAGTAGAAAATTTGCTAGGAATGCAATAAACTAAAATAAATAAAAGCAATAAACTTCCAAAATTTATTGGATGAATTCTAGAAATGTTTAGAATGAAATTTGATAAAGATTGGAGGTTTTTTTGTATGGAAAAAATTGATATGGAGGTGGATGATTTTCTTTCCTATTGTGATTATAAAGGACTAGCAACAAATACAATTAGAAGTTATGACCAAACTTTAAAATTATTTTTACAATATTTAAAAGATGAATGTAATATTAAAAATTCTAATCAAGTAACAGAAACACATATAAAAAATTATATTGCAAATGTAAAAGAAAGAGGCAAATACACAGTGGTTAGTGATAGTCATAGTAAGAAACAAAATATTCCAGAGCATAGACGAGATTTTGTAAAAAAAGTGAGTATAGCTACTGTAAATAATTATACTAGAAATATAAGAGTCTATTTTAACTATATGTATGAGAATAGATTAATAAAGATAAATCCTGTACAAAAAGTGAAAGTAATTAAGACACCAAGGAAAGTGAAAGGATATTTAGATGATAAAGAAATGAATAATTTATTTAGGTGCTTTGATTCTTCTAGATTTCATGAGTACAGAGATTATGTAATTACACAACTTATTCTTGATACTGGAATGCGTTGTGGAGAATGCCTTATGATAAGAGATGAAACAGATATTAACTTTAATGAACGGAGTTAAGAGAGTTATTAAAGGAATATAGGGAAAAAGAGTTAGAAATAAAATTGGAGGGAGTTATTAGTGGAAATATACATATTAATAAATTAGCATTTGTGATTACTTCTAATAAAATGATTTTTATAGATGAGAAAGAAGGTATTATAGAAATAAAAATAGAAACATTTATGGTTTATAGTATATTATTTAATGAAAAGAGAAAAACAATAGAAATAAAATTAGATAATGATGAGAATATAAGGTTAGACTTGTAATCATTGGACTATTGGACTGAAATGTAGAAGGCATTGATATATATAGAAAAATGCAGTCCAGTATAATTTTAAAAACTATACTAGAATTAAGATTAATAAAATTATAGAAATATGTCTATTGGCATTGTTTTTTACCCAAAAGTATTGTAAAATATTACCAACCTTTTTCTAAAAGGTAGAAAGGGGTGAGAACAGGATGACAAACGCAGAACTTGTTTTGAAGTTAGTGGAAATGCTTTTGAAAGAAAAAGATGAAGCTATCAAGGCAAAACAACAAGACAAAACCGAAGACTAATGTATTTATACATAAGTCAAAACAGAGTAGAAGTTGCAGTCTACTCTGTTTTTTTACATAAAAAAAGTATGTGTAGTTGCAGTACACATACAGAACGAATGACATCTGCAGAACTGGACTCATCCTAATGTAACTATATAATAGCATATATTCCATTATATGTCAAATATAAAACTTTAATTCTTTTCATCTAAATGTTCTAATCCAAATTCAATAATTTGCTTAATAACACTATTAAAGCTAATATCATTTTTTTCGGCAAGACTGCTTACTTTATCAAAAGTATTGCCATTCATTCTAATTGTTCTAGTTACTGTATCATTTCCTTTATTATCTTTTTTGATTACTAATTTATCCAATATTATCACCTATATATGCAGAAAACAAATAGAAGAAAAATTAGATGAATTGGAGATAATACCAATAGAAAATCCATTACAGAAATTAAAGGATTTTATAAATGAAGAATTTGAAAATATTGACACAAGAGAGCTAAGGGGATTTGTAAAAAGTGTGATAAAAGAAAGATTTAAATTAAAAGAAAAAGATGTTCAAATATTATTTGCTGAAATACAATCAGCAGAAAATAAACAAAAACTTGTAAAGGAATTGCTACAAACAACAAACATTATAGAAATTGACCCTGTAATGGATTATAATGAACAAGAAGGAATGATATATACATTTTTTAAAGGTGATACAAAATATATTGTTACATCTGTAGGAAATGTATATGAGTATGAGAACTGTAGAGATAAAAATATAAAATTAAAAAGCATGTCGACTTCTATGAGTAAGCTTTTACCTAAAACTGTAGCAAAGTTTATACAAGGAAAGGCAAAAGTAAAAATGTCAGAGGTATATTCTAAGCTTAGAAACATTATAAAGAAATATGTGTTTTTAGAAGATGAAAATATCTATGCAGTATTAGTTACATGGATAATTCATACATATTTTTTCAAGTTATTTATGTATGTTCCATATTTGTGGCTAAATGGGGACAAGTCTAGTGGTAAGTCATTAATACTTAAAGAGTGCATAGAGAATAACTAGATGATAGCTAGAAGCATTGTAAATAGGGCAGTAAATGAAATAAAGCAATAAACTTCCAAGATTTATTGGATGAATTCTAAAAATGTTTAGAATTCAATTTGATAAAGATTGGAGGTTTTTGGTACTATAAAAGTATAATATAATTCTTGACAAAAAAGTAGGGATAGAATAATATATAAACAGATAAAATAAAAAGACAAATGAGGAGGAATGAAAAAATGAAACAAAGTAAAGGTGTAACATTAATTGCGTTAGTAATTACAATTATTGTGTTATTGATTTTAGCTGGTGTATCAATAGCAATGTTAACAGGAGATAATGGATTATTGACCAAAGCAGAAAATGCTAAGACTCAAACAGAAATAGCAGGAATAAAAGAAAGAGTAAAAACAGACATATTGGGAGAACAAGCAGGAAATAAAACGGCAGATATAAGTAAAACCCAATTAAAAACAATACTAGATAAATATTTTACAGATGTACCAGATGATTATACATTAGAAACTGAAATTACAGCAAAAGCAGAATATGGAAGTTACAAAATGAAAGTATCAGATTTATATGATGGAACATTTGGAGGAGAAGATGTACCACAAGTTCCTGAATTTGATGAAAATACATTTACATTAGGAACAAGTGCATCAGATGCTAAAAATACAAATAAATATGGAAGTAAAGTAACAAATTATAATGTTGAAGAGGCAGAAACAGGAGGATGGAGATTATTTTACCAAGATAATAACTATACATATTTAATTTCTGATAATTGTATTGGGAATTATAAACCAAGTGAACAGTATTCAAATTATGCTAGTGGAGCAGATGTAAGTACAATAGGAAAAAAATTAAATCCAATGATAAATTCATTATTTACATCAAGCAATAAAAATTCAAATATTAGAGCAACTGCATGGTTAACAGATACAAGTAAGTGGAGTAAATATACAAATGGTGATGCTGTATTTGCTATAGGAAGCCCAACAATCGAATTATTTACTGCATCTTTTAATAATAGAAATAACAAATCTACAAAAGTGGAATTAAGTGCAAACACAATAGGGTATAATACTCCAACATTGCCTAGCCTATTAAATGTTGATGATAATGAAGGAATATACAATAAAAACAGTTCTACTACATGGTGGATTGCATCACCTAACCAACTATGGGATGAAAATTATGAGTGTTATATAATGAGTGACTCAATATTCCAAGAGAATGTTACAGGAATATCATCAGCTATTCGTCCTGTAGTTTGTATACCAACATCAGTGTTCAATAGTAAATACAAATTAGATGATTATACATGTTAATGTAAAAATAAAACTAAAAATACTTAAGTAGTAACAAGTAAGAACTTTTAGGAGCAATCTTAAAAGTTCTTTTTTGTATAAAATGAGAAATTATGGAAATACTTAAAATAAATACATAAGAAACTAAGGAGGTACAGATGGAAGATATCGATTTAAAAAATATGATAATTATAAAAGATTTACCATCAAATATAGTGAAAGAAGCCTATGTGGTTTTTAAATCTAACAAAATGATAAAAAAATTCCAAAAGATAAACAAAAATACTGAAAAAAATCAAGTAAATAGAGAAAATGAAGACAGTCAGTATGCAATAAAAGAAGCTGAAATGTTAGTATCAGAATATATAGAAAGAGTAGAAAAATCTGAAAAAGAAGTGATTTTAAACTCAAAAGTAAATAAAAAATTAAAAAAATATGCATATATAGCAAGTATTATTATGTTACTACAATTTATATTATTAATTATTAAATAGGTATAAAACATCTTTTCCAAACATATAGTTTAACAAGAAACCAAGGAAGAGGTGTTTTTTTATGGAAAGAACAATGACAGTAGAAGAGAGAATAAGACGAGCAGAAGAAATTTATGAGCGAAAAAAAAGAAATGAAGGATTAACAGTTAGCAATAATGAGCAGGACAGAAAAGATAAAAATGAAAAAAGAGATATAAAATTATTAAAAAAAATGTTTATTCAACTATTGGTTTGTATATGTATTTATTTAATTATTTATACAATACAAAATAAGCAATATATATTTTCAGAAGACTTCATTAACAAAGTAGATGAAATAATTTCTTATGATATTGATTTTAAAAATTTATATGAAGATGCACAAAATTATGTAAAAGGAATTTTTAATAAATTGAATAAAAGTCCACAAGAGGAAGAAAACCAAAATGGAAGTCAAGAAAATGATGAAGAAAATATAACTAAAGACACAACAGAAGATACAAAAATAAATAATGGAATTGGAGGGGCAACAGAAGAAAAGGGAGAAGGAACTGAAACATTAGAAGAAGGCAAAATCCTGTCTCAAGAGGAGCAAGATATTATTAATGTAAAAAATACAACAAATTTTACAAAACCAGTAGAAGGAACAATTAGCTCTATATATGGATATAGAGAGACTGCTACAGGAAGTGTACCTAAAAATCATACAGGAACAGACATAGCAACATCAACAGGGACTAAAATAAAATCTGCTACTGAAGGTCAAGTAGTTTTAGCCTCAGAAGAGGGAGATTATGGAAAACATATAAAAATACAAATAGGTGAAGTTAGTATTATTTATGCACATTGTAATGCATTATATGTAAAAGAAGGAGATGTAGTTACACAAGGACAAGAAATAGCAGAAGTAGGCTCTACAGGTAATTCAACTGGTCCACATTTACATTTTGAAATTAGAATTTCAGAAAGGACGGTAAATCCTCAAAAGATATTAGAATTATAAAGGAGAAAAAAATGAAGTTCAGAATTGATTTAAAAATATTTATACTTGCTATATTGTTTTTTGTAACAAATCAAATAAAAATATATGGTATGATAATGACATTTGCTATTATACATGAATTTGGACATTTGTTAGCAGGACTTTTATTGGGAATGAGACCAGAAAAGATAGAAATAAAACCATTTGGAGTATCTATTGATTTTAGTATCTCAAGAAAAGATTATAATATCAAGATAAAAAAGGGGAATCTCTTAGAATTAAAAAAAATATTTGTTGCATTGGCTGGTCCAGTAATAAATATATTAATGATTATTATTCTTGTGATGTTTAAAATTTTTAGTTTTAATAATTATTATAAAATGATAATGATATTTTCAAATATAACGTTAATTATATTTAACATATTACCAATATATCCTTTAGATGGAGGAAGAATACTAAAGAGTATTATTTATATTTTTAAAGGAAAATATATAGCCGAAAAATACATATATAGAATATCTTATATCACTTTAATTATTTTAACAATAAGTAGTAGTATAGCAATATTATATTTAAAAAACATTGCTATATTTTTAATAGTTATGTTCTTATGGGGATTACAAATGAAAGAGGAAAAAATATATAAAAACCGAAAAATATTGTATGATATAATGCAAAAAGATTTAATTAATTAAATTTCATATATTTGTTGTATGTGATTTGTAACGATTTTCGCAAATTTTATGGAAATCCATATATTTCTATTGAAAATAAAATTAATTAATAGTAAACTATATACAGTAAATTTGGAGGTAAATGCAAATGATAAAAAATGAAAAAGGTGTTACATTAGTAGCATTAACTATAGTGGTTATAATTATTTTAATAATAACAGGAATGCTACTTTATTCTACAATGGATAGTATACACATAAAAAATTTGACAAGTATGCAAAATGATATATCAAATTTAAAAGATAAAGTATCTGCATATTATACGAAATATGGTGAAATACCTGCTCAGACAGAATATCCAGATATTACAAATTTGGAAAATGCAGGAATTATAGGAGCAAATGATATAGGAAGATTTCTAGTTTTAGAATTAAAAAAAATAGATGGATTAACTTTAAATTATGGCAAAGATTATGAAAAATATAAAGTAAATGATTATGAAAATTTAGCAGATTTAACAGATATTTATATTATTAATGAAACAAGTCACAATATCTTTTATGTAAAAGGAATTAAAGTTACAGAAAATAATGAATCTAAAATGTTTCATACAGATTATACTCAGGGAGACCAAGAAACTGTTATCTTGAAGGAATTAGAAAATAATATTGAGTAATTTATTTAAAATAGAATATTTTTTGTTAAAAGTCATTTTATAAAATATTTAAAATTGGTAATATTTTATGAAGTGACTTTTATATTACTTCCTATAATATAAAAGGTATTAATATAATTGATGTGTAACAAAAATGTAATATATTAGCAATGTTTTTGTAATTTTAGGGTAAAATATCATTGACAATTAATGTATTTCGTTATATGATATACACATCAAAAATATGTGTTTTTAAATCCTAAGGAGGAGAATTATGGGAGAAGTAATTGTTATAACATCAGGAAAAGGTGGAGTAGGAAAAACAACCACAACAGCAAATTTGGGGTCAAGTTTAGCATTAGAAGGAAAAAAAGTAGTATTAATAGATACAGATATAGGATTGCGTAATTTAGATGTTGTTATGGGATTAGAAAATAGAATTGTATATGATATTGTTGATGTTGTAGAAGAAAAATGTAAACTAAGACAAGCATTAATAAAAGATAAAAGATTCAAAGAGTTATACCTATTACCAGCAGCCCAAACAAGAGATAAAAGTGCAGTAAATGAAAAACAAATGAAAGATTTAGTAGACAAATTAAAAGAAGAATTTGACTACATATTAATAGATTGTCCAGCAGGAATAGAGCAAGGATTCAAAAATGCTATTGCTGGAGCAGATAGAGCAATTGTTGTTACAACAGCAGAGATATCTGCAATAAGGGATGCAGATAGAATTATAGGACTTTTAGAATCTTCTGATATAAAAAATCCAGAATTAGTTGTAAATAGAATAAGACCCAATATGGTAAGAAAAGGAGAAATGATGGATGTTGATGATATTGTTGATTTATTATCCATCGATTTAGTTGGTGTTGTGCCAGATGACGAATATATCATTACACAAACTAATAAAGGAGAGCCTGTTATTCAAAATAGAAAAGCACCATCTGGAAAGGCATATATTGAAATAGCTAAAAGAGTATTAGGAGAAAAAATAGAAGTAACAATTCCAGGAAGAGAAGAAGGATTTTTTGCAAAATTAAAAAGATTATTTAGAAAATCATAATAAAACAAAAGTTGGAGGGAAATTTGAGAATGTTTGAAAACATAATGAAATTCTTTAGTAAAATAGGAAAAAGAGAAGAAAAAACAGCATCAAGTTCAAAAGAGGCTGCTAAAGAAAGATTACATTTAGTTCTTATGCAAGATAGAGCAAATGTTTCAGCAGATTTCTTAGAATTAATGAAACAAGAAATTATAGAAGTTATAAAAAAATATATAGATATAGATGAAGGGTCAATAGATGTAAGACTAACCAATAAAGAAAATGAAGATGGTACCAATGGAGCTCCAGCTTTGTATGCGAATATTCCTATATTAAATATAAAAAATGAAGCAAAGAAAAGAGAAAATAAACAACAAGAAGGAAAAGAAAGTAAAGAAGAACAAGCTAAAGATGAAAAAGAGAAAAATATAGAACAAAATAATAAAAATAAAGAAAAAAAAGAAAATGAAAGTGCTAATATTGAAAAAGAAACAGAAGAAAAAAATAAAAATGCTAACATTGAAAAAGAAACAGAAGAAAAAAAGGAAAATGCTAACATTGAAAAAGAAACAGAAGAAAAAAAGGAAAATGCTAACATTGAAAAAGAAACAGAAAAGAAAAATGAAAGTGCTAACATTGAAGTAAAAAGTAAAGAAAAAGATGAAAGTCATGAAACAGATAAAAAAGAAGAAAATAAAAATTCAGACAGTGAGCAAGATGTTGCAGAAGAAAAAGAGACTTAACTTTATTGTATGTAGACAAATTTCTTATACAATAAAATAGAAAAAGAGTGATTTAATGAGAAAAAGAGAATTAAAAAATATGGAGTGGGGAATTTTAATTACTGCAATTATTCTATGTATTATAGGAATAGTTGCATTATTTTCTTCCACACAAGAAACTGAATATGAAGAATTTATAAAACAAATTATATGGCTTGTAATTAGTTTAATTATTATGGTAGGTGTTATGTTTATAGATTACAATTTATTATTAAAAGCATCTCCTGTGATATATGGTATATTTATTTTATTATTAATAGGAGTATTGTTTACATCACCTATTAATGGGGCAACTAGCTGGTTTAACATAGCAGGTTTTTCATTTCAACCAGGAGAATTTGATAAAATATTTGTTATACTGTTTTTAGCATATACTATCATAAAAATTCAACGTAAAGGGCAAGAAGAAATTAATAAAATAACAAGATTATTAATTGTGCTATCAGCTGTTGGAGTACCGATTTTATTAATTATTATGCAACCTGATTATGGAACAGCATCTGCATATATTGTAGCAATGGCATTAATGTTATTTTCATCAGGTTTAGATAAAAAATATATTATAGGAACAATTTTGTTAATTGTTATTGCAGTACCTTTGTTATATAATTTTGTATTGCCAGAACATGCTAAAACAAGAATTGATGTATTTTTAAATCCAGAATCAGACCCTAGAGGAGCAGGGTATAATATTATTCAATCTAAAATTGCCATAGGCTCTGGTGGACTAACAGGAATGGGCATTTTAAAAGGAAATCAAACACAATTAGGATTTTTATATCCAAAAACAACAGATTTTATATATTCTGTTATTGGAGAGGAAATGGGATTTATTTTAGCATGTGGTATTATTTTATTATATGTATATTTAATAACTAAAGGTGTTTATATTGCAAAAACAGCAAAAGATAAAGCAGGGTCTTTAATTGCTATTGGAATTACAGGAATATTTTTATTCCATGTAATAGAAAATATAGGAATGGTTATGGGATTATTACCGATAACAGGAGTACCACTACCTTTTGTTAGTTATGGAGGAAGTTCTTTAATTACAAATTTTATATGTGTAGGAATATTATTAAATATTAGTGGTAAAAGACAAAAAACAATATTTGTACAATAAAATTGTTTATCATATAGGGAGAAATAATGAGTTATATAAAAAAAATAAAAATAGGAAATGTAGAATTAGAAAACAATTTAATATTAGCTCCTATGGCAGGGATTACAAATAGACCATTTAGAGTGATATGTAAACAATATGGAGTAGGAATGGTTTGTACAGAAATGGCAAGTGCACGAGCAATGTTTCACAATGACTTAAAAACCAAAAGATTGCTAAATACAGATGAAGAAAAAAGACCAATTAGTATGCAAATTTTTGGAAGTGATGAAGAGTCAATGGCATATGCAACAAAATATGTAAGTGAGATTGCAGATATTGTTGATATAAATATGGGGTGTCCTGCACCAAAAGTTGTTAAAAATGGTGATGGGAGTAAATTATTATTAGATTTAAAAAAAGCAGAAAAAATTTTAGAAACAGTTGTTAAACATTCAGAAGTACCAGTAACATTAAAAATTAGAAAAGGTTGGGATAAAGAAAATATTGTAGCTGTTGAAATAGCAAAAATTGCAGAGTCTGTTGGAATATCAGCGATAACAATACATGGAAGAACAAGAAGTGAATTTTATTCAGGAAAAGCAGATTTAGATATTATTAAACAAGTGAAACAAAGTGTAAATATTCCTGTTATTGGAAATGGTGATGTGGTAGATGGTGAATCAGCAAAGAGAATGTTTGAATATACAGGTGTAGATGGTATTATGATAGGGAGAGGATGTTTTGGAAAACCATGGATATTTAAACAAATAATAGAATATTTAGAAAATGATAAAAAGATAGATGAGCCTTCAAATAATGAAAAATTAAAGATTATAGAAAAACATATAGAATTAGCAGTAGAAGAAAAAGGAGAAATAGCAGTTAAAGAATTAAGAAAACATATTGCGTGGTATACGAAAAATCTTAAAAATTCGAGTGAATTTAGAAATTCTATTAATAAGATAGAAACAAAAAGAGAATTAACAAGTAAAATAGAAGAATATTTTAAAAGCCTATAGAATAAGATGTAGCAAGAAACTATTTGTATAAATGATATGCAAATAGTTTACATTTTTATTAGGGGGCTTTTTTTTGAGTATAAATAAGAAATTTAAAAAACTGATAATTATAACAAGTATAATATTTATTATTTTTATTACATTTTTTTGTGTAACAAAGAGTAAAAAAATAAAAATTGGAAATACTAATAATAGTCAAGAAATTATTGAAAATATTTTAAATATTAGTTCATATGAAAGCATCATAGAAGTAGAAATTAATAGTAACAAAAATGTTAATAAATATGTTATAAAACAAAATTATAAAGCACAAAATACATCAGAACAAGAAGTATTAGCACCAGAAAATATACGAGGTATAAAAATAAAAAAAACAGAAAATGAATTAAAAGTGGAAAATACTAATTTAAATATATCAAAAATTTATAATAATTATCAATATATAACGAATAATTACATGGATTTAAATACTTTTATAGAAATATATAAACAAGATAAAAAACAAGAATATGAAGAAAATGATAATGAGATTATATTAAAAACAGAAAATGTTCAAAATCCATATGTAAAACATATAAAACTATATATTAGTAAAGAAACAGGAAAACCTACTAAAATGGAAGTAAAGAATAATAGCAAAAAAACATTAATTTACATATTATATAAAGAAGTAAAGTTCAAATAAATTAAAAACTTTACTTGGCTAATATTTAAAATAAAACACATACTTGATAATATAACAATATTGGGAGTGATAAAATTGGTAATAAAAAGAGGAGATATGTTTTATGCAGATTTAAGTCCAGTAGTAGGCTCAGAACAAGGCGGAATTAGACCTGTATTAATTATTCAAAATGATTTAGGAAACAAATATAGTCCTACAGTTATCGCAGCAGCTATTACTTCACAAACAGGAAAAAATAAATTACCAACACATATAGAAATTGAATCAGAAAGTTGTGGATTGAAAAATAATTCAGTAGTATTAACAGAACAAATAAGAACAATTGATAAAAGCCGATTAAAAGAAAAGATAGGACATATAGATGATGAAAGAATAATTAATAAAGTAAATAATGCATTAGGCGTGAGTTTTGGATTAGAAGAATAAAAGCATAAAGGGGATTTAAGTAAAGTTAAATCCCTTTTATTATATTATAGGAAAGTTCTCTGAACTTCCTATAATATAAAGCATTCCACAGAAAATTGCTTTGCAATTTTCGCGGGCGAACAAAGACGAGGCATGAAGAGTAATCTAAAAGGTCATAAAATTTTAATCATGCCTCTTTTGTTCTATTCATGCCCCTTTTGTTCTATTATTATAAATTTCGCATTTTTTTTATAACTTTGATTTCTTGATATAAATTATCAATAATAGCTTTTCTAGTATTATAAGCATCTACATATTCTTGATAAATTTGTTCTAAATTATCAATTGTTTCTCCAGGTTTTGCTAATACTTTAATACCTTCTGAATAATAATTTTTATCTTTTTCACTTTTGGATTTTTCCATTTTTTCTTTATATTTTGCCATTTGTTTTAATCGTTTAATATCTTCTAATAAAGAATCGATATAACTTTGAGTACAAGTAATTTCATATCCTATATCATCAATTACTACTTTTAATAGAGTACGTACAATAATAGGATTATTTTTACCAAACTTTGAAGTTTCTTTATTTTTTTTCTGTAAGGTTTTAGAAGATTCTGATGTAATAGAAGGTTTTGTTTCATCTATTAAAATTTTTAAAGTATCAGAAATACCTATATGAGATTTATATTGCCTTTTACTAACAATAGCATCATATTCATCAGCTACTCGTATAATTTGGCCTTCATAAGGAATATCTTTTTTAGTCAATCCTTGAGGATAACCTGTACCATTTAAGGCTTCATGATGATATAAAGGACCAGCAATATATGGTCTTAAATTTAAGTCTTTCATACACATTTCATATCCTAAAGTAGTATGCTTTTTCATAATATCATATTCATCATTAGTTAGTTTTCCTGGTTTTTGTAAAACAGAAGGTGGAATAAATAGTTTTCCAATATCATGAAGATAGGCACAAATAGTGCAATATTCTGTAAACTTCTTATTACAATGTAAATATTCACAAAGTCTACAAGTTAATGATGCTACATTTTCACAGTGTTTTCTTGTAAAAACATCTAATGTATCTAACATGTTTAACTGATATCTCATAGTTTTATCTAAGTTATATGATTTTAAACTGGTTTTATCATAAAAATCAAATTCTAAATGTTTCATAATTTATTCACCCCTATCAAAAATATCATATCATTAAATAAAAAAAACTGCAATAAAAAATTCACAGTATAGACATAAAACTTATGTATGATATATAATAGAAATAATAAAGTTGGAAAAATAATTGCAATTATAATCAGGAAGGAATGTGAGTAAATATGCTAAATAACTGTATTTTAGTTATAGATGATGAATTAAGAATGAGAAAATTAATAAAAGATTTCTTAGTAGCAAAGGGATATAGTATATTAGAAGCAGAAGATGGCGAAAAGGGAATAGAGGTATTTGAAGAAAATAAAAATAAAATTAGCCTAATTCTGCTAGATGTTATGATGCCTAAATTAGATGGATGGTCAGTATTAAGACAAATTAGGCAAAACTCAGAAATACCAGTTATCATGTTAACAGCTAGAGGAGAAGAACAAGATGAATTGTTTGGTTTTGAATTAGGTGCTGATGAATATATTACAAAACCTTTTAGTCCTAAAATTTTAGTTGCACGTGTTGAAGCTATTTTGAAAAGAGCAAATCAAGATGAAAAAGAAGTAAAAGACTATGGTGGAATTGAAATTGATAAAGAAGGAAGAACTGTAAAAGTAGATGGAAAATCAATTGAATTAAGTTTAAGAGAATATGAATTATTAACATATTTAGTAGAAAATGAAAATATTGCTTTATCAAGAGATAAAATTTTAAATAATGTATGGAATTATGATTATTATGGAGATTCCAGAACTATTGATAGTCATATTAAGAAAATAAGACATAAATTAGGCAAAAAGGGAAAATATATTCAAACCATGAGAGGTATAGGATATAAATTTAAAGTAAAATAAATGGTTTATGGGGTCTTTTCCAACAAATTTGTGCCTTGGGAAAGGAGTAATATTAAAAATGGAAAAAATAACAAATGCATTAAAATCAGTAAGAGTTAAGTTGTTTTTTATGTTGTCATTTATTATAGTTCTAATTATACTATTTTTAATTTTAGTAAATAATTTTGTATTTGGAGAATTTTACTTATATATAAAAACAAAAGATTTAAAAGAAGTATATAAAAAAATTAATAGTTATTATAATAGGCCTATATATATTGATATTAATACTGAATTAGAGAAATTAGCAATAAATAATAATTTTGATATTTTAATAAAAGATGATGATAATATAAATATATTTACATCAAACAAAGATTTTTTATCAACATTTGGACAAATGAATGCCATGACAAATGTGATAAAGGCAGGAGAATTGATAGAGGAAAGTGATAAATTTATTATTAGAAGATTAAAAGAAGATAAGATGGGGATGTCATATATTATGTTATCTGCTAGATTAGATAATAATTATTTGCTATATATTCGAATACCAGTTTCTCCAATAGAAGAAAGTGTAAAAATATCTAATAATTTTCTATACTTAATTGCAGGTTTTACTATTTTAGTATCAGCTATTATTGTTAATTTTGTAAGTAGAAAATTTACAAAACCAATATTAGAATTAAATACAATTGCAAAAAGTATGTCTAATTTGGATTTTAGCCATAGATATAGAATAATAGATACAGATGATGAAATTAATAATTTAGGAAAAAGTATTAATATAATGTCAGATAAATTAGAAAGAACAATTAAACAATTAAGAAATACTAATATAGAATTGGAGAAAGACATAGAAGAAAAGTCAAAAATTGATGAGATGAGAAAAAGTTTTATATCAGATGTATCACATGAATTAAAAACTCCAATTGCTTTGATACAAGGATATAGTGAAGGCTTACTAGAAAATGTTAATACAGATGATGAAAGTAGAAAATTTTATGCTGAGGTTATTTTAGACGAAACAAATAAAATGGATAAATTAGTAAAACAGCTATTAGAATTAATGAAATTAGAATATGGAAAAAGAGAGTTTTCTGATAAAGAATTTAATATGGTGGAATTGGAAAAAGAAGTTATTAGAAAATCACAAGTGATGCTAGAAGAAAAAAAAGTAGAAGTTGAACTAATATCTCCTGAAGAAATTGATGTTATTGCTGATGATTTTTATATAGAACAGGTTATTACTAATTATTTAACAAATGCAATTAAACATGTTGAAGAAGTAAATGGAAACAAAAGAATTATTATAGAAAATTTTGTGAATGTGGAGAAAAATAAGGTAAGAATAAAGGTATTTAATACAGGTATTAATATAAAAGAAGAGGATTTAACAAGAATTTGGAATCGTTTTTATAAAGTTGATGAATCTAGGAATAGGGAAAATGGAGGGACAGGTATTGGTTTGTCATTTGTAAAGGCAATTATGAGTAATTATAATAATGATTATGGAGTTATTAATAAAGATGATGGAGTTGAATTTTATTTTGAGTTAAACTTGAAAATATAAATTCAAATTCTTAATATTTAGATATCAACCTTTTTACTTGTATATTTAAAAGAAACCATTATATTGGTTACAATTCACAGTTCATAAATATTATCTTTTTTCATTATCTCCTCAGTTTGATACATAGATTATAAATTCTAAGTTTTAAATAACCGAGCCTCTCGTTATTACGCTTCCTCAGTTATTTAAAACTAAGAATTTATACATCTATTCCACTGCACATTCGTCGTTAATTCAAAAAGATAATATTTATGAACTGTGAATTGTAACTTATATTGTAAATGATGTCGAAAATTGCGACGAAAACAGCTTTACAAATGGAAAAAATTGTATTATTATATACATATAACATGTTATATATTTTTATATTCAAATAATTAATATCAAAAAAATTTAATCAAAATTTTAGTCAAATTAAATTTCAAACAAATTAAACATATATAAAAAAGGAGAGTATGTCTATTATTATATATACTAGTAAATTTATAAATATATTATCTTTCATTGTATCCATCATATTATATTTATTCATAAATCTTTTATTTAATAGCAATATATTAAAAACAGAAAAAATAGAATTTAAAGTCGATTTTACAGCACAGGAAAATTTTATTCAAAATCCCCAAATTAATTCAGAAAATTTATCCAATGATAGTAATATCATTATAAATGAAACAAACAAATCAAACGATTGGTATATACAAATAGATAAAATAGAATTAAAAGCACCCATAAAAGAAGGAACAAGTAAAGAAATATTAGATGATTATGTAGGTCATTTTGAAGAATCCTCTAAAAAGATTGGAAATATATGCTTAGCTGGACATAATAGAGGATATAAAAATAATTATTTTAATCGATTAAAAGAATTACAGGAAGGAGATGAAATAAAGTATATCTATAAAGATATAGAAAAAACATATATTGTAACAAAACATGAAATAATTAGAAATACAGATTGGAGTAATTTAGAAGCAACAGAAGAAAATGTAATTACATTAATTACATGTGTTGAAAATGAACCAGAATACAGAAGATGTATTCAAGGAATAGAAAAATAAAAAAAGGATGTGAAAATAATTTGTATAAAATAAAAAAAATTATAAAAATAGCATGTATTATATTTGCTCTAATAGTATTAGATTCTTTGAATTTTATGAATTCAGTTATAGCAAGTAATTTAGAATCAGCAAATGTACATGCAATAGGAGAGTGTGGAAATCTACTAACTTATAAAGGTATTATTGTAAAAACTACATATATAGAATATGAAAATAATGGAAAGGTATATCCTGCATATTGTTTAAATAAAACAAAACCAGGAGCAGAAGAAGGAAGTTATATAGTTTCTGTTGAAAAAGCAATACAAGATGTTATGCTTTGGAAAATTGTAACAAATGGTTATCCATATAAATCAATAGCAGAATTAGGAGTTGCAAATGAAAAAGAAGCATTTACTGCAACTAAACATGCAATTTATAGTTATATTCATGGAAATCAATTAAATGATTATAAACCAATTGGAGAAGCAGGACAAAGAACATTAAATGCAATGCATAAAATTATAAATGATGCAAATAACTCTAGTGAAGTACAGATTTCTAACAAAATAGATATTGAAAAATTACAAGAAAATTGGAAACAAGATAGTGAAGAATATGAATATGTTTCTAAAATATATAAAGTGAGAGCTAATACTAATATAGACAAATATACAGTATATGTAACAGATGAAAAAGGTAAAGAAATAGAAGGAATTAAAATAACAGATGAAACAAATAAAGAAAAAGAAGAATTTAATTCTAATGAGAATTTTAAAATATGTATTCCAATTAAACAAATGACAGAAGATAAAACAATCAAAATACAGATAGAAACCAAGATAGAAACAAAACCAATATTATATGGAAAAGCACCAAGCTCAGATTTACAAGATTATGCATTAACAGCATCAACTTATGAAGATGGAACAGGAGAAACACAAGATTATTATAATAAAAATAAGACAAAAATAATTATTATAAAACAAGATGAAGAAACTGAAGAAAAATTACAAGGTGTTGAATTTCAATTATTAGATGAAAATAAAAATGTAATTTATACGAATTTGGAAACAGATGAGAATGGAAGAATAGAAATAAAAAATATAATTCCAGGGAATTATTACATTAAAGAAACAAAAACAATTAGTGGATATGAAATTTATGAAGATTTAATTGAAGTAGAGATAAAATTGAATGAAGAAATAACTGTAACAGTAAATAATCATGAAGAAGAAATACCTAAAATAGAGAAAATAACAGATAATAAAGAAGTTAAAAGTAAAAAAGTTTTACCAGTAACAGGTATGTAAAAAATGAAAAGGAGGCTTTTATAAAAGTTTCCTTTTTTTATATATTAGGAAAGTCATACTGACTTTTCTAATATATAAAACACATTGCACACAAATTTATTTCATAAAAACTCTATACAAAAAAATTTTTTAGTTATATAATATGAAGGATTAAATGGAATAATTTGCATATAATTAAGTATTAATAATCGAAAGGATTGAAAAAATGGAGTTAAAACAAATATTAGTAGGATTGGAAAATTTGAAAGTAAAAGGAAATCTAGATATTGAGATATCTGGAGTGGAAAATAATTCAAGAAAAGTAAAAAAAGGATATTTATTTGTAGCAATACAAGGGTTTTCAACAGATGGTCATCAATATGTGGAAAATGCTATAGAAAATGGTGCAGTTGCAATTATGATACAAGAAGGATGTGAACTAAAAGGTATAAAAATACCAGATGAAATAACAGTTGTAATGGCAAAAAATACAAGAGAAGGTTTAGCAATTGTGTCAGATAATTTTTATGAACATCCATCAAGAAAATTTAAATTAATAGGTGTTACTGGGACTAAAGGAAAAACAACAACAACTTTTATGATAAAGGACATATTTGAAAAAGCAGGAAAAAAAGTTGGATTAATAGGAACTATTGCAACATATATTAATGGAGAAAAAATGAAAGATAGTGACAGAACAACACCAGAAAGCTTAGAATTACAACAAACTTTTGATGAAATGGTAAAAAAAGGTGTTGAAATTGTGGTTATGGAGGTTTCATCACAAAGTTTAAAATTAAATAGAGTAGATGGTTGTGAATTTGACATTGTTATATTTACAAACTTTTCAGAAGACCATATCAGTCCAAAAGAGCATCCAAATATGGAAGACTATCTAAATTCAAAATTAAAATTATTTAAAATGTGTAAAACAGGAATTGCAAATGCAGATGATTTATATGGA
Organism: uncultured Clostridium sp.; assembly: GCA_947364715.1. Lineage (GTDB taxonomy): Bacteria > Bacillota > Clostridia > TANB77 > CAG-508 > CAG-269. Next base: position 43,421 of record CANAUI010000004.1, on the reverse strand, counting down.
GCAAAAATACCAAGATTATTCCCAGATAATAATATTACAACATATGGAATTGATAATCATGCAAATCTTTTAGCAAAAGATTTAACAATTACAAATTCATATGTGGATTTTAAAGTTAAATTAAAGGATAAAAATGAAAGAGTAAAAACAGGAATACCTGGAAGATTTAGTGTATATAATTCATTATCAGCTGTTTGTGTTGCACAAAAATTTGGAATTGAACCTGAAAAAATAAAAGAGGCATTACTAGAGGTAAGAGTACCTGGTAGGTCTGAATTAGTAGATAATAAAAGAGAAGTCCCAATCATGATAGATTATGCACATTCACCAGAAAGCTTAGAAAATATATTACAAGCAACTAAAAGTTATACAAGAGGAAAAGTAATATGTGTATTTGGTTGTGGTGGAGATAGAGATACAGGTAAAAGACCAATTATGGGAGAAATATCAGGAAGAATAGCAGATTATACAATTATTACATCTGATAATCCAAGAACAGAAGACCCTAACAAAATAGTAGAACAAATAGAAGAAGGAATAAAAAAGACAAATGGAAAATATAAAGTTATAGTAGATAGAATACAAGCAATAGAAGAAGCAATAAAAATGGCAACCAAAAGGGATATTGTTATACTAGCAGGAAAAGGTCATGAAACATATCAAGAAATCAATAATGAAAAATATCCATTTGATGAGAGAATTATTATTAAAGAAATTATAGGAAAATTAGGAAAACAAACAAAGAATAAGAAAAAATAAAACAAAAGAAAGGTTGGATTAATTTGATATTTGAAGCAAAAGTATTGGTAATTGCATTTATTGTAGCTATTATCATGGGATTTATAATTATACCAATATTGAAAAAAAGAAAAGTAGGTCAAATAGAGAGAGATGATGGACCACAATCTCATTTAAAAAAACAAGGAACTCCAACAATGGGTGGAATTATTATTATTATTACAATGAGTTTAGTGGTAATAGGAACTTATATATATTTATTTATGAATAATGAAATAGAGTTGGCTAATAAATTACTACCTATATTATTATTAACGATTGGATTTGGATTAATTGGATTTATAGATGATTTTAAAAAATTGATATTAAAAAATACAGAAGGTTTAAAACCAAGTTATAAAATGATAGGATTACTTGTTATTTCTGTGGCATATGTTATTTATTTAGTATATGGATTAAAAATAGAAACACAAACATATATACCAATTATGAAAATATATATAGATATGCCAGTTTTTGTTTATATACCTTTTGCTATTATTGTTATATTAGGAGCAACAAATGCAGTAAATTTAACAGATGGAATTGATGGTTTATCATCTAGTGTTTGTGCTATTATTATTACTTGTTTAGCTATTATCGGAATTAGTTTACAATTATATGAAGTATCTGTCTTTTCAAGTATTGTAATTGGTGCAGTTTTAGGATTTTTAATGTTTAATATTCATCCAGCTAAAGTTTTTATGGGAGATACAGGGTCTCTTATGCTGGGAGGAGTTATATCTGGATTAGCATTATATCTACAAATGCCATTATTATTACTTGTTATTGCATTGATACCAGTATTGGAAACTATATCTGTAATGATACAAGTAATATATTTTAAAAAGACAGGAAAAAGATTTTTTAAAATGGCTCCATTACACCATCATTTTGAGTTGTCTGGTTGGAGAGAAAATAAAGTTGTGGTTGTATTTAGTATAGTAACATTATTATTATGTATAATCGGACTAAAGATAATATAAGAAAGGCGTGATAGAAAGAATGTCAAAAAAGAAAGGTAAGAGTTTTTCAAGCTTTCTAAAAAATCCAATTGATTTTACAATACTGATAACTATATTATTGCTGTTATCAATAGGATTAATTATGCTACTTTCAGCAAGTTCACCATCAGCACTTTCTGAAAGTGGAAATAGTTATGCATATTTTTTTAGACAGGCAATCTTTGCTGTGGCAGGATTATTTATGATGTGGGTAATTTCGAATATTGATTATCGATTTTATCAAAAATATTATAAATTGGCATATATTGTTGCATTTTTATTATTGCTAGCAGTCCCACTTATAGGGAGAGAAGTAAATGGTGCGAAAAGATGGATATATGTGACAGAAACACTTTCCATCCAACCATCTGAAATGGTAAAATTATTAATGATTATATTTTATGGAGCAATATTGGTAAAAAATAGAGATGATTTAAACAAATATGGAAAAGGAATTGTTAAACATTTATTATTAATAGCACCTATAATAGGATTATTATTAATAGAACCACATTTTAGTGCTTCTATGATTATTGTAGGAATTGTAGTTATTATGATGATTATTGCAGGATGTAAATTTTGGCATTTTCTTGTCTCTGGTTTAGTAGTTGGAGTACCTGGAATTATAGGATTAATTCTTTTAGAACCTTATAGATTAAAAAGAGTTATTACTTTTTTAAACCCTTGGAGTGACCCCACAGGTGATGGTTGGCAGGTTATACAAAGTTTATATGCTATTGGTTCAGGAGGATTATTTGGAGCTGGTCTAGGAGATAGTAAACAAAAATATTTATATATTCCAGAGCCACATAATGATTTTATTTTTTCTATATTAGCAGAAGAATTAGGATTTATAGGTTGTACAGTAGTTATTATATTATTTGCAATATTTATATGGAGAGGTATACTTATTGCAATGAAGTCACCAGACATGTTTGGAAGTTTAGTTGCTATTGGAATTACTGCACAGGTTGCTATACAAGTTATTATTAATATAGCAGTTGTTACTTCATCAATGCCAGCAACAGGAATGCCATTGCCATTTTTTAGTTATGGTGGTACATCATTATTTATCTTACTATGTGAAATGGGAGTGCTCTTAAATATTTCAAAAGCAGGAGCAAAAAAGGAATAAATTAAATGGAAAGGAAGAAAGGTTGAAAAATTTGAATTTTTTTCAACCAGTTTGTGCCTTGAGAAAGGAATGAGATAAAAAATGAAAGTAGTTATTGCAGCAGCAGGAACAGCAGGTCATATTAATCCAGGATTAGCGATTGCAAAAAAGATACAAGAAGAACAAAAAGATTCCAAAATTATTTTTATAGGAACAACAAGAGGATTAGAAAATGATTTAGTTCCAAGAGCTGGATATGAATTAAAAACAATTGATGCATATGGATTAAGTAAAAAAATATCTATTGATAATATAAAAAAAATAGTTAAAACAGTAAAAGGATTTGGAGAAGCAAAAAAGATATTAAAAGAATTTAATCCAGATGTTGTTATAGGAACTGGTGGATATATTTGTGGTGCAACAATTTCTACAGCGCATAAATTAAAAATTCCAACAGTTTTACATGAAAGTAATGCTTTCCCAGGAAAAGCAGTAAAATTATTAGCAAGAAAAACAAATACTATTTTAGTATCTTTTAAAGATGCAATTGAAAGAATAAAACATGCTAAAAAAATTGTATATACAGGAACACCTGTAAAAATAAAGAAACAAAATTATACAAAAGAACAAAAAGAGGAAATTATAAAAAAAATTGGATTAAATAGTCAAATGCCAATCGCTTTAGTGTTTGGTGGAAGTCAAGGAGCAAAAAGAATTAATAATGCAATAATGAAAATTATAGATTCAGGGTTAAATGAAAAGTATCAAATAATTTGGGCAACAGGACCAAAACAATATGATATTATAAAAGAAGAATTGGAAAATAACCACAAAAATATTAATAATATAAAAAATATAAAAATATTTCCATATATATATAATATGGAAGAAATAATGAATATTGTAGATGTAATTGTAGCAAGAAGTGGTGCAATGACTATTACAGAAATTGCAAAGGTAGGAAAACCATCAATATTAGTACCATTACCAAATGTTAGTCATGACCATCAATTATATAATGCTAAAGTTTTACAAAATATTGAATCAGCAGATATTATACTAGATAATGAATTAACTGGTGAGAAATTAAATAAAAATATAGAAAAAATTGTGCTAGATAAAAATAAATGTGAAAATATGGGAAAAAAGGCTTTAACAGTTGCAACTGATGATGTAGAAAATAAAATATATGCACAAATTATAGAAACAATACAAGCAACAAAAATATAGTTTTATGTGTAATTTTTATAATAATAAAACAAAATGAGAGGAAAAACAATGTTTAGAAGTATTCAATTTAAAATAATTGTTGTATTTTTTTTAATAGGTATAGTCGTTATTACAGGTTTAGGTCTTATATATATACAATCAATTAATAATTTAGAAATAAGTTTAAGTAATAACGAAATTGGAAATATAGAGCAGTTAGCTCAACATGTTGAACAAATGCGAAATATTAATATTACAGCTTTAATTGTAGCTGGTATTATATTTCTAATATCAGGTATTTTGATAGCATTTGTTTTATCTAGGTTTGTTATTTATCCAATTAATAAATTAATAAAAAGCGCAGAGAAAATAACAGAAGAGGAAAAGAAAAAAGATAAACAACATTTTATTAAAGAAGATATAAAAAAATCTAAAAAAGATATGGTAAATATAGAAAATGTATTAGGAACAATGACAAATGAGTTAAAGGAAAAATTAAGTGAAGTGTCTACACAGAAAAATCAAATAGAAACTATTCTTTTACATATGACAGATGGAATTATTGCTTTTAATATGGAAGGGGAAATTATATTAATTAATCCAGCAGCAAAAAAATTCTTAAGTATTAGGCCAGAAGATATCAATTTTGATGATATTTTTGCGAAATTTAAATTAGGAATCAATATGGAAAAAATTATTTATCTAGAAAATTGGACATCAACAGAACAAAGAATTCAAGTGGAAGATAAATATATGAATGTATTTTTTGCACCTTTCAAAAATGAGTCAGATAGACCAAATGGTGTGATAGCTGTTATTCAAGATATAACAGAACATGTAAAACTAGACAACATGCAAAAAGAATTTGTAGCAGATGTATCACATGAATTAAAAACCCCAATCACATCTATTATGGGATATGCAGATACTTTGTTAGAAGGGGAATATGATAAAGAAACACAGGACAAGTTTTTAAATGTTATTGCATCAGAGGCACGAAGAATGGCTAGACTGGTAACAGATTTATTAACTTTGTCAAGATATGACAATAATAAAAATAAGTCAAGAAAAGTATCTTTTGATTTAGGAGAATTAGTAAAAAAATGTCAAGATAAAGTAGCTATAGAAATAAAAAAGAAAAATCATACAGTAAATTCTTTTGTTACAGCAGATGTTCCTCCAGTTTATGCAGATAAAGATGATATTGAAAGAGTCATTTTAAACATTTTAACAAATAGTATTAAATATACACCTGATGGTGGAGAAATCAAAATATATGTAGGCTTTGTGTATAATGATGCTTATATAAAAATTTTTGATAATGGAATTGGAATACCAGAAGAAGATTTGTCTAGGATATTTGAAAGATTTTATCGAGTAGATAAAGCACGTACAAGAGAAATGGGAGGTACAGGTTTAGGTCTTTCTATTGCAAAAGAAATACTTGATAAAAACGGAGGAAGTATTGATATAAAAAGTACAGTGGGACAAGGTACAGAAGTGGTTATTAGAATTCCAACCAAAAATTAAATATTGAAAAATAAAAAAATATACTGTATAATAAATTATATTTTATAATATGAAGGAGAGAGAAAGTTGAATCCAAAGATAAAAGAAATATTAGAATGGGGATATTGTATCATAATAGCAGTTGTATTGGCATTATTATTTAGATATTTTATAGGAACACCAACAATTGTACAACAAGTTTCAATGTATCCAACATTAGAACAAGACCAAAGATTATGGTTAAATAGATGGTCAAGAACTACAAAAACTTTACCAGAAAGAGGGGAAATTATTACTTTTGAAGCACCAACGAAAAAGTTTTATACAAGTTCGGAAATTGATACTGGAGCTCCAATTGCTAAATATGAAAATGAGCCTAAAAATATATTTGGTAAATTTGTAAAATATGTATTGGAAATGGGAAAAGAAAGTTATATAAAAAGGGTAATTGCACTTCCAGGAGAACATGTGGAAATAAAAGAAGGAAAAGTATATATTAATGAAAAAGAATTAGATGAACCATATTTACAAAATGGAATTGTAACAGATATAGAAAATATAGGTTTTTCCGATTTTGTTGTTCCAGAAAATACAGTATTTGCAATGGGAGATAATAGACCTCATAGTACAGATTGTAGAGCTTTTGGTTGTATACCTTTAGAAAAAATAGAAAGTATTGTGGCAATTAGAATATGGCCATTAAATAAATGGGGACATGTAGATTAAAAGGAGCGAGAAATCATTGATGTTTGATGAGATTATTGGAAATGAGCAAATAAAAGAAGAATTAAAAAGATTAGTAGATGAAAACAAAGTATCACATAGCTATATGTTTATAGGAACAGAAGGTATTGGAAAACAAATGATGGCAAGAGATTTTGCTCAAATTATATTGTGTACAAATGAAATGAAAAAAAATTGTGGTCAATGTAAATCTTGTATTGAATTCATATCTAATAATCATCCTGATTTTTTATACTTAGAACCAGATGGAAATAGTATAAAAATTGAACAAATTCGATATTTGCAAAGAAAGATACAAGAAAAGCCAATTATTTCAAATAAAAAAGTCTATATTATCAATGATGCAGATAAAATGACAACTGAAGCACAAAATTGTTTGTTAAAAACATTAGAAGAGCCACCAGAATATAGTACAATTATATTAATAGGCAGTAATGAAAATGCGTTTTTAAATACAATAAAATCAAGATGTATGAAAATTTCATTTCAGCCAATTGAATCAAAATCTATAAAAAAATATATGGAAGAAACATATGAAATGACAAATATTAGTCAAAATATGTTAGATGCTTTTCAAGGAAGTATAGGAAAAGCAATTATATTAAAAAATAAAAAACAACAATATGAAACAATAGAAGCTATAATCGAGAATTTGAATCAAAAGGATATAATCGACATATTAAAATTAAGTGAAAATATATATCAGTCTAAAGATGAAATTATGAATATATTAGAATATATGAATATAATATTGTTAAAATTAGCAAAAGAGAACATACAATATGCAAATTGTATTGAAATAATAGAAAATACTAAAAAAAGATTGAATCAAAATGCAAATTATGATATGAGTATAGATAATATGATATTAAATATGTGGGAGGAAGTAAATTGAAGGAGATTGTAGGAGTAAGATTCAAAAAGTTAGGAAAAATATATTTCTTTGACCCTAAAAAATGGAGATTAAAAAAAGGGGATAAGGTCATTGTAGAAACATCACAGGGAGAAGAGTTTGGAGAAGTTATGATTCCTAATAAAACTGTTCCAAATGATAAAATTATAGAGCCACTAAAATTGGTTATTAGAATTGCAAATGGAAAAGATTATAAACATTATGATGAATGTAAAACATTAGAAAAAAAGGCATTTGAAATTTGTAAAAAGAAGATAAAAGAACACAAATTAGAAATGACATTGACAGATGTAGAAGTTAAATTTGATAATAGTAAAATCTTATTCTATTTTACAGCAGATGGGAGAGTTGACTTTAGAGAATTAGTAAAAGATTTAGCATCCATATATAAAACAAGAATAGAATTAAGGCAAATTGGAGTAAGAGATGAAGTTAGAAAAATTGGTGGAAATGGTGTATGTGGAAGAGAATTATGTTGTTGTACATTTTTAAATGATTTTGAAGCTGTATCTATCAAAATGGCAAAAGAACAAAATATTTCTTTGAATCCATCAAAAATTTCAGGAAATTGTGGAAGATTAATGTGTTGTTTAAAATATGAAAATGAAGTTTATGAAGAAAAATTAAAAAGATTACCACATATGGGAGCTATTGTAAAAACAGAAGAAGGAAATGGAGAAGTTGATTCTATAGAAACTCTTAAAGAAAGAGTGAGAGTAAAAATAAAAGATGGAGATACATATATTTATAGAAAATATGATGTGAAAGATATTCAAATTATTAAAGATGCAGAAAAAGAAAGATTAGATAAAGAAGAAATAGAACATAAAAAAGAATTAGAAGAATTAGAAAAAATGGAAAAAGAAGATGAAGGAATGAGAGGAAAATAATTTTAAGAATTAGTATAAATTCATATAGAATAAAAGTAAGAAAATGTTCATTTATAGTAAGAGGAGGTGAATTAAATGGCATATAAAATAACAGATAAATGTATATCATGTGGAGCATGTGCTGCTGACTGTCCAGTTGGATGCATATCACAAGGTGATGATAAATTTGTAATTGATGAATCAGCATGTATCAGCTGTGGAACTTGTGCAGGTGTTTGTCCAGTAGAAGCACCAGAAGAAAGTAACAACTAAAATATAATTGATATATTTTTAGAATATCAATGATTACAAGAAAGAGGCTACAAAAATGTAACCTCTTTAATTTTGCAGTTTTAAAAAATTTCATAGTGGCCACTGACATTCTTCATGTTGAATATTGTAGAATTAATTATTCTTATTAGTGATTTCTTCTAAGTTTAACAATTCTTGCCATCTTTCATCAACAATTCTTTGGAAGTCTTCTATCATCCACTCATTACCAGGTTTAAACATATGTCTGAATCTTTTTTGTGGTCTTAAGAATTCTTCAATTGGTAATTTTTTAGCTGGTTTATATGAAATATGGTATACACCATTAACAACTTCATATAAAGGCCAATAACAAGTATCAACAGCTAATTTATTGATTTTCATTAAATCTTCTGTTGGATAACCCCAACCTCTAGGACATGGTGATAATACATTTAAAAATGCTGGTCCTTCTGTATAAATAGCTTTTTCAGCTTTTTCATATAAATCTTTAAAATTCATATAAGCAATAGTTTGAGCAACATAAGGAATATGATGTCCAACCATAATTTTACTTAAATCTTTTCTACATTGTGTTTTACCAGGAACTACTGTTCCAGCAGGTGAAGTAGTTGTATCAGCATATTTAGGTGTTGCAGAAGAACGTTGAATACCTGTATTCATGTATGCACCATTATCATAACATACATAAACCATATCATGTCCTCTTTCCATAGCACCTGATAAAGATTGTAATCCAATATCATATGTTCCACCATCTCCACCAAAGGCAATAAATTTAGTATCTCCTTCAGCTGGTAATTTTCCTTGTCTTTTCATAGATACATAAGCTGATTCTGCTCCTGCAAGTGTAGCACCTGCACATTCAAAAGCTGTATGAATAAATGAATCAGTCCAAGCAGTATATGGGTATATAAAAGTAGAAACTTCCATACATCCAGTAGCACCAGCAACAACTGCATGGTCTTCTGGTTTTAAGGCTCTCATAATATGTCTTGCAACAGGAGGAGCTCCACAACCAGCACACATTCTATGTCCAGAAGTAAATCTTGAAGGCTTATTTGCAACAATTTCTTTTACATTATAAGGCATTATTTGTCACCTTCCTTTCTTAATCCTAAATAACGATAAGGATTATCTATTTTTCCTGTTTTAATAATTTCTAATAAATCTGTATAAACACTTTCAATATCATCTGCTTTGGTATCTCTACCACCAATACCATACACATAATTAAGTGCAGGTACATGAATATTGTTTACATACATAGCAGATGTAACATCTTCAAATAAAGCTCCGCCAGAAGCATTTAAAGAATCTGCTTTATCTAATATAGCAATTGCTTTTAAATGTGATAATGCTTTTGTAATTTCTTCAACAGGAAAAGGTCTAAATACACGAAGTTTTAATAAACCTGCTTTTATACCTTGTTCTCTTAATTTATCAACAACAAATTTTGTTGTACCAGCTGTTGAGTTCATACAAATAATAGCAATTTCTGCATCTTCTAATTTATATTCCTCAAAAAGACCATATTTTCTACCAGTCATTATTTCGAAATCTTTTGCAACATCTAAAATGACTTGTTTTGCATTTTTCATAGCTTCTGCTTGTTGAGCTTTATGTTCAAATAGATATGCTTGTAAATCTAATGGGCCAACAGCAATTGGCTCATTTTTATTTAGCAAATAATGTTCAGGTTTATATGAACCAACAAAATCTTTTACTTTATCATCTTCAACAAGTTCTATATTTTCAATAGAATGAGAAGTAATAAATCCATCTTGACAAACCATTAATGGTAGCATAACATTTTTATTTTCTGCAATTTTATGTGCCATTAAAAGATTGTCATAAGCTTCTTGATTGTTTTCTGAAAATAACATAATCCAACCAGCATCTCTAACCCCCATAGCATCTGAATGGTCATTGTGAATGTTTAAAGGTCCAGATACAGCTCTATTTACTAAAGACATAACAATAGGTAAACGTAAACTAGAAGCGATATAAATCATCTCCCACATCAAAGATAAACCATTTGCAGATGTAGCTGTCATAGCTCTAGCACCTGCAGATTCTGCACCAATACAAGCACTCATAGCACTATGTTCACTTTCAACTGCAACAAATTCTGTATCTACAAGACCATTATCAACAAAAGTTGAAAAATATTGAGGTATTTCTGTTGAAGGTGTAATAGGGAAGGCTGTAACAACATCTGGATTAATTTGTTTCATAGCAGTTGCTACTGCTTCATTACCACTTAATCTTTCTCTTATACTCATATTATTTAGCTTCCTCCTCTCTCATTTCAATAGCACCGAAAGGGCATACTTTGGCACATACACCACAGCCTTTACAGTAATCATAATTGAAATCTGTTCTTTTTAAATCTTCTTTTTCTACTGGAATAGCATTTTCTGGGCAAACAGGGAAACATAATCCACATTGTTTACATTTATCAGAGAGAAATACTGGATAAGAACTTCTCCAATCACCTGTTTTAAAGTCTTTTGCGTTTCCAGCAGTATAAATATCACCACCAGGAGTTAATTTCTCCATAGGTGTGTTTGAATTTATATCTGTCATTTTTAATATCATTCCTTTCTTACCAAAAATTATTGCAATATAGTAATTTTTTAAGTATTATTGGATTTTTTTAACTTCTTTCAAAGCTAACTCTAAAGCCTTCATGTTTCCATCTATAACTTCAGGTTTTTTTGCAAATTTATGTTTAAAAGAATCTTGCATATCTTCTAATAATTCATCATCAGTCATTATTTTACTTACTTTTACAATTGCAGCTAACATAGGGGTATTTGGAAAATATTTTCCTAAAGCTTCCTCTGATATTTTTCTAGCATCAATTGTATAAATTTCTCCAGAATATCCTTTTAATGCTTTTTTTAGGTATTCAGCAGGTTTTGTTGTGTTAATAATAATTGCTCCTGTTTCTTTTAAACCAGCACTTACATTAACTGATTCTAAAAGTGTGTCATCAACAACTACAACATAATCAGGTTCATAAATATTACTATGAATTGTGATAGGGGTTTGGCTAATTCTGTTATATGCAGTAATAGGGGCGCCCATTCTTTCAGGACCATATTCAGGAAAACCTTGAATATATTTACCAGTGTTAAAAGCTGCATCAGCTAATAATAAAGATGCTGTTTTGGCACCTTGACCACCTCTACCATGCCATCTAATTTCTATCATGTTATCCATTATTAATTGCCTCCTTTTATTAAAATTTTACGAGTTTAGTATATGACTAAATACTATTAATGTCAATACATTCAAAACAAATCATTTACTTATAATAAAAACATAATGGTTTCTATTTATCAGCTGTGAATTGTAAAAATAGATTATAAAAAAATCACAAAATTACTTGTATAATAGAAATAAGTATGATATAAGTATAAATGTAAAAATAAAGCTAAAAAAGAAAGGCGGAGTTTTTGTGGAAGAAGAATTAGATAGAGAACAAAAAACAATTTTAATTGTTGATGATGAACAACCAATAAGAGAAATACTAGTATATAATTTAAAAAAAGAAGGATATAATGTAATTGAAGCAAATGATGGAGTAACAGCGTTAAATATTGCATTAGAACAATATCCAGATTTGATTTTGTTAGATATTATGCTACCAAAAATGGATGGATTATCTGTATGTAAAAGAATAAAAAATTTATATAATGTACCAATTTTAATGCTAACAGCAAAAGATAATGAAATTGACAAAATATTAGGATTAGAATTAGGAGCAGATGACTATATTACAAAACCATTTAGTGTTAGAGAATTAATAGCAAGAGTTAAAGCAAATTTAAGAAAAGTGGAAAATCTTAATGTAACTAGAATAGATAGTAATAATGTCAAAAAGAAAGAAAATAAAATTATAGTTAATGACTTAGAATTAGATTTAGACAAATTTGAAGTAAAAATCAGAGGAGAAATTATAGACTTAACAGTAAGAGAATTTGAAGTTATAAAATTTTTAGCATCACAACCAGGACAAGTAGTTACAAGAGAAACATTATTAGAAAAAGTTTGGGGATATGAATATTATGGAGACATAAGAACAGTAGATGTAACTGTAAGAAGAATTAGAGAAAAAATTGAAAGAGATACATCAACACCAAAGATATTAATAACTAAAAGAGGAGTTGGATATTATATAGCTTCTAAATAGTTGCCAAAGAAGAAGTGGTGTTTTGGCAACTTTTTTATATATGAAGAAAAAAGTTCAAATTATACTAATATTAAGGCTTTCCGATTTGTTCTATTATAGAAAGTTCTCCAGATTTCTTATAATATAAATACTTTCCACAAAATCTTAAAAGAATTTTCGCGGACAAACAAAGGCACAACATATAGATAATGTAAAAAGATGGCATTTTTAATGTCGCTTTTGTTCCGTTATAGGAAAAATCAGAGATTTTCTATAATATCAATAATTTATTATAGGAAACAAGAAAAGGAAAAAGAGAGGAACAATAAAAATGGATAGAAGAGAAACCAAAAAAATCATGGTAGGAAATGTACAAATAGGTGGACAAAATAAAGTAGTTATTCAATCTATGTGTAATACAAAAACAAAAGATATAAAAGCAACTGTGAAGCAAATATTACAATTAGAAAAAGCAGGATGTGAAATTATTAGAGTAGCTGTATTAGATATAGAAGATGCTAAAGCTATAAAAGAGATAAAAAAACAAATTCATATCCCAATTGTTGCAGACATACATTTTGATTATAAAATTGCTTTAGAAGCTATAAAATCAGGAGTTGATAAGGTAAGAATTAATCCAGGAAATATTGGAACTGAAGATAAAGTAAAGGCAGTTGTAGATAAATGTAAAGAATATAATATACCTATTAGAATTGGAGTTAATGCAGGCTCTTTAGAAAAAGACTTGTTAGAAAAATATGGGAAACCAACAGCAAAAGCAATGGTAGAAAGTGCTAGTAGACATATAGAAATCTTAAAAAAACTAGATTTTAATAATTATTTAATTTCTCTAAAAGCATCTAATTTAGATTTATGTATAGAAAGTTATGAAGAAGCATCAAAAGCTTTTGATTGTCCATTACATTTAGGAATTACAGAAAGTGGAACAGAATTTAGTGGAACTGTAAAATCTAGTATTGGATTAGGGTATATGTTAAGAAATGGAATAGGAGATACTATAAGGGTTTCTCTTTCAGATGACCCAGTAAAAGAAATTAAAGTTGCAAAGGAAATATTAAAAGATTGCAATTTGTATAATAAAGTACCAACATTAGTTGCTTGTCCTACATGTGGAAGGACACAAATTGATTTAATTCCAATGGCTAAAGAAGTAGAAGAATTTTTAAATAGTATAGAGGCAGATATTACAGTTGCTGTTATGGGGTGTGCAGTAAATGGACCTGGAGAAGCAAGAGAAGCAGATATTGGAATAGCAGGTGGTGTAAGAGAAGGATTATTATTTAAAAAAGGTGAAATCATAAAAAAAGTACCACAAGAAAAAATTGTAGAAACCTTAAAACAAGAAATTTTAAAAATGATAAAATAGAAGTAAAATAAAAATGGAGTAGAAAAAAATAAAAGTAAAATATGATAAAAACTAAAAGTAGTTAAACTTAATTTGTGGCTAGAGAAAGGGATGTAATTCAATATGGAATTAATAGTAGGAAAAACAGCAGGCTTTTGTTATGGAGTAAAAAGAGCAATAGATGGAGCAATGGAAGAGTTAAAACAAAATGAAACATTATATGGTTTAGGAGAAATTGTACATAATAAAGAAGTTATTAAACAATTGGAAAATTTAGGAATGAATTTTGTGGATGAGATTGAAGAAATTAAAGGAAAAACTATTATTCGTGCACATGGAATAAAAAAACAAACTTATAAATTAGCAAAAGAAAAACAAATCGAATTAATTGATTATACTTGTCCAAAAGTATTAAAAATTCATCAAATTGCAGAAGAATATGCTAACAAAGGATATTATATCTTTCTTTTAGGAAATAAAGAACATCCAGAAAATGTAGGAACACTAAGCTATTGTGGGGAAAATAAGTTTGTAATAGAAAAAGAAAATGAAGTGATAAAAGCTTTAGAAATATTTGAAAAATCTGGAATAAAAAAATTATTAGTTATTTCACAAACAACATATAGTTTAGAAAAATTTTATATAATAGAAGAAATTATTAAAAATGAAATATCAAGAGATGTGGAATTAATTATAAAAAATACCATATGTCATGCAACAGAAATTAGACAAAAAGAAACACGAGAAATGGCCCAAAAGGTAGATTGTATGATTATTATTGGAGGAAAAAATAGTTCAAATACTAAAAAATTATATAAAATTGCAAAACAGCATTGTGAAACAGTTTTATTAATAGAAAATGAAACAGAACTAGAACTTGATAGAATAAACTTAGATAAAAAAGTAGGAATTATGGCAGGAGCTTCTACACCAAGAAAAAGCATAGAAAAAGTGATTGAGAAATTAGAAAAAGTTTCCTGTTAAATTTACATTAACGAAGAAATATTACATTTGTCGAACTTTGCGACGAAAAATAGAAAAAAAGAAAAAGAACTTGTTGACAAGTTCTTTTTTTGAAAGTATACTGAAACAAATTATATAATTTTTATTCAATAGAAATTTCTATTTATTGACTAATTTATAAATCAAATTCATTATTTATATTTTATTAAATCTTTTATCCAAAAAAATTAAAATAAGAAGTTGTTAAAATTCACAGCCCTAAAATATTACTTTTTAGTTAATGACAGATGTGTTGTGAAAAATATGTATAAATTATTATATTAAAATAACAAGTTTGATATAATTATTAATAAATTTCCAAAGAAATATAAAAGGAGGTTAAATTTAGTGCACTAAAAACAATATATGAATCGAAAATTTGTGTCAAAAAGTAATCTTGTACTAAGGAAAGTATTAAATACAGAAGATGGTATAGACATATTAAAAGAATTTATAGAAGTGATGTTAAATTTAGAAATAAAGGAAATAAAAATCAATCCATATTTAGAAAAGCTAAAATCATATTTACCAGCAGAAGAAAATTTTGGTATAGTGGATTTAAGGATTAAAACAACTGAAAATGAAGAACGAAATGTAGGAATACAAATTATTGATGGAGAACATGTTTTAGTAAAGATGTTATTATATTATGTACAAATTCATACAAATCAATTAGAATATGATGAATATATAGAAATTGCAAAGACAAATACTATTAATATATTAGATTTTGTATTAAACAAAGAATTAGATTATCATAGTAGAATGGTAGTAAAAGAAGAAAACATAACAAATATTATCAATGATTATCCAGAAATTCATATTTTGCAATTGCCAAAATTTAAAATTGAAAATAATAAAAGTATGACATTAAAGCAAGCATGGATGAGTTATTTAAAAGGAGAAAATATAGAAGAAGCAATTCAAGAAAGTAAAAAAATAGAAAAATTAAATATGTTACTTGAAAAATATTGGAAGGAGGAGATAATGGAATAATAAAAAGTACAAGCATAGAGATATTACTATGCTTGTACTTTTGCGTATTTATTATTAAATTTTAATGAGCATCTGTTAAAGTTGGTTTTAGTGTTACATTGATAATTGTTCCTTCTTGTACAAGTTCACCTGCTGTATAGTCTTGAGTAGTAACAATGCCAGAACCAGTAATACTGATATTTAAGTTTTTGGATTTTAAAGTATTGGTTGCTTGTGATAAATTCATATTAGATAAATCAGGAACTTCAACAGAGGTAGCAACAGTATCACCTTCACCATATAGCATAATAATAGAATTACTAGCTAATTTAGCACCTGGTTTTGGATTTTGTTCTGCAACTAATGTAGAATTTTCGTCTCCAGAAGAAACAATTTCACAATTAAATCCAGCATCAGTAAGTAATTTTTTTGCTTCTGTAAGTGTTTTATTTCTAACATCAGGAACAGTAATTAAGTTTTCATAACTATTGTCCTTTTCTGTTGTATCTGAAGGAACACCTAAATATGGTAATATTTCTGATAACATTTGTGAAACAACAGGAGCAGCAACAGACCCACCTTGATAACCATATTGTTTATTTCGAGGATTATATAAAGTAAGTAATATAACAACTTGAGTATCTTCAATAGGAGAAATAGCAACAAATGATGAAACATAACCATTATCTTTGTTTGCTTCTGTAGGCTCAGAAGTTCCAGATTTTCCACCTATAGAATAACCAGAAACTTGAACATTTTGTCCAGTTCCTTTTAAAACAACAGATTCCATCATAGATTTTACTTTTTCAGCAGTTGATTGTGATATTACTTGTCTAACTTCTGTGGGTTGTATTTCAGTTATAGCACCAGTATCTGTATTAGTAATAGATTTAATAATATTTGGTTTCATCAAAATACCATCATTAGCAACACAAGAAATAGCAGTTATCATTTGAAGAGGTGTTACTTGGAATCTTTGACCAAATGAATATGTGGCAAGTTCAACAGGACCAATTTGGTCTAAATTATGGAAAATACTGATTTGTTCTCCATATAATCCAGAATCTGTTCTTTCAAATAATCCAAAAGCTTGATAATATTTATATAATGTAGAAGCACCAATTCTTTGTGCTAACTGGATAAAAGCAGGATTACATGAATTACAAAGTGCAGTTCTTAAAGTTTGAGAACCATGAGGATTAAAGTTTCTCCAACAATCAATCTTTCTATCTTCAACGATTTGGGCACCAGAACAATAGAAATCACCTTCTTTATCTGTTATTGTAATACCTTCTTCTAAAGCTACACTAGATGTAATAATTTTAAAAGTAGAACCTGGTTCATAACTTTCTGAAACTGATTTATTAGACCACATTTTGTATAAAGCTTCATTTTTTTCTTCAGTAGTTAAAGAATCATATGTTTGAGCTAATGTAGGGTTTGGAGTATATGGTGAGTTTAAATCATAATCAGGATAGCAAGCCATACCTAAAATATCACCAGTTTGTGGATTCATGACAATGACATTTCCACCATCTTTACAATCATATTTTTCAACAGCTTGTTCTAAGTATTTTTCAATGGTAGATTGTATATTAACATCAAGTGTAAGTGTGATATTACTACCATTTTCAGCAGAGATATAAGTTTCTTTGGCATTTGGAATTTCTCTTTGGATATTATCTTTGGAACTAACAATTTTTCCAGGAGTACCAGTTAAAACAGAATCCCATTTACATTCAATTCCACTCAAGCCTTGATTATCATTGCCACAAAAACCAATAACACTAGAAGCAAGTTCACCATAAGGATAATATCGCTTTGTATCTTCATCTATATTTATACCAACAGATATATCATTTTCTTTCATCCAAGTTTTTAATTTATCTACTTTTTCTTGTTCTACTTTTTTTATTATAGTTTCTACTGAGGATGTACTATTTACTTTTTTTAGTGTTTCATTATAATCTAATTCAAATATATCAGAAAGACCTTTGGCAACTTTTTCTTTTAGAGCTTTTGTTTTTTCATCACTATCTTTAACAACAATCCTATCTGGATTAATGGTTATTGTATCTACTTGTGCACTAATAGCTAAAGATTTTCCAGTAGAGTCATAAATATTTCCTCTTTTTGGACTAAGAATTTGGTTGATAGCTTGTTGTTGATAAGCCATTTCTGTTAAATATGCACCATCAACAAATTGTAAATAACCAAGTCTTACTAAAATTAAAATAAAAATTATAATAATAACAATAAATGTATTACGTAATTTTGATGTGTAAATAAAATTTGTAGAATCAAATTTACGGTTTAAACTAATGATATTAGAATCTTTTTCTTTTTTTATTTTTACAGTATTTTTATCTTTTTTCTTAATTGTTTTAGTTGAGTGATTTTTTTCCCTGTTTTTTGTATTTTGTACCTTTTTTATATTTTTTTTATTTGTATCCATATCTTCGCCTCTTTTGTTAAAATTTGCAAATATATTGTATATTAAAAATATATAAAAAGCAACAAAGTCATAGAAATTTTACAATAAAAATTATAAATATAAAAATTGTGGAAAAGATTGAAAAATACATAGATTTATACTATAATGTAAAAAACAAAAATAAGAAAAAAATTAATATAAAAATTAATAATGAATTTATATAAAGGTTTATAGGTAACCTTTTAAAACCTAAATCTATTATACAAGGAATGATATAAAAATGAATAGTATTTTAGAAGAAACGCAATTTATAATGAAAAAATATAAAATTAGAGCAAATAAATCATTAGGGCAAAATTTTTTGATAAATCAAAATGTAGTAGACAAAATTGTAGAAAGTAGTAACATTACAAAAAAAGATTTAGTCATTGAGATTGGGCCAGGATTAGGAACATTAACAAAAGAATTATTAGAAAAAGCAGGAAAAGTAATATGTATTGAACTAGATAAAAAAATGATAAAAATTTTAACTGACAGATTTTCTCTATATGAAAATTTTGAAGTTATTAATGGAGATATATTACAAATTAAATTAAATAAAATAATAAAAGAAGAAAAAGAAAAAAATGGTTTTGAAACTGTTAAAATTGTAGCAAATTTACCATATTATATAACTACACCTATTATTATGAAATTATTAGAAGATAGACTAGAATTAGAAAGTATTACTGTTATGATACAAAAAGAAGTAGCAGATAGATTAATTGCAATTCCAGGAGAAAGAGAAACAGGAGCTATTACATATTCAGTATATTATTATGCAACAGCTGAAGGAATATTAGAAGTACCAAAAGATTCTTTTATACCAGAGCCAGAAGTAACTTCAAAAGTAATTAAATTAACTTTAAGGAAAGAGCCCCCAATAGAAGTAAAAAGTAGAAGTGTAATGTTTAAGATTATTAAAAGTGCTTTTATGCAAAGAAGAAAAACTTTGCTAAATGCATTAACAAATACGAAAGTATTTATGACTAAAGAAGAAGGTATAAGAATTTTAAAAGAATTACATTTAGAAGAAAATATTAGAGCAGAAAAATTAACATTAAAAGATTTTGCTGAGATAACAAATAAAATACTTGTAGATGAATAAACAAAATATAATAAAAAGATACATTTTAGATGAAGAATAGAAATAACCAACATTAACAGCTTCTATTGACTTTTAACAGGAATTTCTGTATATTATAAAAAGATTAAATTGAAGGGGGAAATCATGAAACATTTAATTGATATCAAAGATTTATCATCTGAAGAAATTGATGGACTTATAGATATAGCAAAAGATATTATGGAGAACAAAGAAAAATATGCAAAAAAATGTGAAGGAAAAAAATTAGCAACTTTATTTTATGAGCCAAGTACAAGAACTAGATTAAGTTTTGAATCAGCAATGATGGATTTAGGAGGAAATGTATTAGGTTTTTCTTCTGCAAATTCTAGTTCAGCATCAAAAGGAGAAAGTGTTGCAGATACAGTAAGAATGGTTGGAGGGTATGCAGATATTATAGCTATGAGACATCCAAAAGAAGGAGCACCTTTAGTTGCTTCTATGAAAGCAGAAGTACCAATTATTAATGCAGGTGATGGAGGTCATTGTCATCCAACACAAACATTAACAGATTTATTAACAATTCAATGCGAAAAACACAGATTATCTAATTTAACAATAGGAATCTGTGGTGATTTAAAATTCGGAAGAACAGTTCATTCTTTAATAACAGCAATGTCAAGATATACTAATATTAAATTCGTATTAATTTCACCAAATGAATTAAAAATACCAGATTATATAAAAACAGACATATTAGAAAAAAATAATATAGAATATATAGAAACAAATAATATAGAGGAACATATTGAAGAGCTAGACATTTTATACATGACTAGAGTACAAAAAGAGAGATTTTTTAATGAAGATGACTATATCAGGTTAAAAGATTATTACATTTTAAATAAAGAAAAGTTAGAAAAAGCAAAAAAAGATTTATGTATAATGCATCCATTACCAAGAGTAAATGAAATATCAGTAGATGTAGATGATGATTCAAGAGCATGCTATTTTAAACAAGCAAAATATGGTAAGTTTATTAGAATGGCATTAATTTTAAAATTATTAGATATTGAAAAATAATTTATATAATATATTTGTATTGATATGGAAAAATGAATTAATACATAAAAATAGTATATAAATTAAAAACAAAAAAGGAATGGAAAGGAATAGATTGATGAATATAGATAGTATTACAAATGGATATGTAATAGACCATATAGAAGCAGGAAAAAGTTTTGAAATATATAATTACTTAAATTTAGGAGTATTAGATACACCAGTAGCAATTATTAAAAATGCAAAAAGTAAAAAAACAGGAAAAAAAGACATTATAAAAATTGACGAAAATTTAGATATCAATTTAGATATTTTAGGTTATTTAGAGCCAGAAATTACAGTAAACAAAATAAAAGATGGGAAAATTATAGAAAAATTTCATCCAGAACTTCCAAAAGAATTAGTAAATATTGTAAAATGTAAAAATCCAAGATGTATTACATCAATAGAACAAGAATTACCACATATTTGTGAATTAACAGATAAACAACATGTGGTATATAGATGCAAATATTGTGAAGAACAAGTAAATAGATAAGAAAATATATAAAAACAAGGAAAAAATGTGTTAGCAAAATCAAATATTTGTACATAAAGATAAAACAAAAAAAGTATGGAAGGAAGATTTGTAAATGAAATTATTATTAAAAAATGGACATGTAATAGATTATAAAAATAAGTTAGATGATAAATATGATATCTTAATAGAAGATGATAAAATTATAAATATTGAAAAAAATATAAATGAAAAAGTAGATAAAGAAATTGATTGTACTAATTTAAATATAATACCAGGTATGATAGATATACATTGTCACTTAAGAGAGCCAGGAGGAGAACATAAAGAAACAATTGAAACTGGTTCGAAAAGTGCAGTGGCAGGTGGATTTACAACAATATGTCCTATGCCAAACACAAAGCCAACACCAGATAATGTAGAAACATTAACATATATAATAAATGAAGCTAAAAAAGTAAATTTATGTAATGTGTTACCATATGCATCTGTTAGCAAGGGAGAAAAGGGAGAAGAATTAGTTGATTTTGAAGAATTAAAAAAAGCAGGAGCAATTGCTTTTTCAGATGATGGTATGCCAGTAGTTAATAGTAAAATGATGAGAGAAGCAATGATAAAAGCAGATAAATTAGGAACATATGTAGCATCACATTGTGAAGAAAAATCTGTATCAGCAGGTGCGATAAATAATGGAGAAGTAGCAGAAAAGTTAGGAGTACAAGGTGTACTACCAGAAGCAGAAGAAATCATGGTAGCCAGAGAAATTGTTATATCAGAAACAAATGGTGTAAGAGGACATATTTGCCATATTAGTACAAAAACAAGTAAAGATATGATAAAAGATGCCAAAAAAAGAGGAGTAAAAGTTACTTGCGAAACTTGTCCACACTATTTTACATTTACAGTAGAGGAAGTATTAAAAGAAGGAGCAAATGCAAAAATGAATCCTCCTTTAAGAGAAGAAAAAGACAAGCAAGCAATTATTGAAGGATTAAAAGAAGGGACAATTGATTGTATAATTACAGACCATGCACCACATGCAGAAGACGAAAAAAGTGTAGGGTTAGCAAAAGCACCAAATGGAATTATTGGATTTGAAACAGCACTTTCAGCAGAAATTATGAATTTAGTAGAGCCAGGACATATTGATTACTTAAATTTAGTAAGAATTACATCATATGAACCAGCAAAATTATTACATATAGACAATGAAAGAGGAACTTTAGAAATAGGAAAAATGGCAGATATTACAATATTTGACCCAAATGAACAATATGTGTATACAAAAGATATGATTGTTTCTAAATCGAAAAATAGCCCATTTATAGGAAAAACACTAAAAGGAAAAGTAAAATATACTATAGTTAATGGTAAAGTAGTATATGAAGGTTAATTGGATTAAAAAATAATGGAAAAATTATTAAGAAAGAAAGGAATGAGCTAAAATGATAAATGCAATGGACAGACTAATTTATAAAATAAAAGAAACAAATAACCCAACTGTTATTGGTTTAGACCCAAAATATGAAATGATACCAGAATTTATAAAAAACAAATATGGAAAAAATTTAGAAGGTGTAGCAAAAG
The DNA here is from genome assembly GCA_947364715.1 of uncultured Clostridium sp. GTDB lineage: Bacteria > Bacillota > Clostridia > TANB77 > CAG-508 > CAG-269. The sequence goes on along the minus strand of CANAUI010000004.1, from coordinate 20,784 downwards.
CAATTGTAGAATTTAATAAAGCATTAATAGATTCAACATATGATATTATACCAGCTATAAAATCTAATATTGCGTTTTATGAAATGTATGGATTAGAAGGAATGAAAGCTTTTGAAGAAACTTGTAATTATGCAAAAGAAAAAGGAATGATTGTTATAGCAGATATTAAAAGAGGAGATATTGGTAGTACGGCAAAAGCATATTCAAATGCATTTTTAGGAAAAACAAAAATAGGAGAAAAAGAAGAAAGTATTTATGATGTAGATTTTGTAACTTTAAATCCATACTTAGGAATTGATGGAATAAAACCATTTATAGAAGATGCACAAAAATATGGAAAAGGAGCATTTATTATAGATAAAACATCAAACCCATCATCAGGAGAATTACAAGATTTAAAATTAGAAACAGGAGAAACAGTATACACAAAAGTTGCAAAACTTGTGGAAGAATGGGGAAAAGATTTAAGAGGAAAATATGGATATAGTAGTATTTCATCAGTAGTAGGAGCAACATATCCAAAACAATTACAAGAACTAAGAGAAATAGCATCACATACATTTTTCTTAATACCAGGATATGGAGCACAAGGTGGAAAAGCCGAAGATATTGCATTAGGATTTGATGAAAATGGGATTGGTGGAATTGTCAATAGTTCTAGGGGATTAATGTATGCATATAAATCAGAACTATGGAAAGATAAATATTCAGAAGAAGATTTTGCAAAAGCAACAAGGGATGAAGCTATTAGAATGAGAGATGAATTAAATCAAGCTATAAAATAGAAATTTTCGATATAAGAATTAACGAAATATTATTAAGAAGAGGAGGGATAATATATGGCAAAGCAAGTATTAGCAGAATTGGTAAAAAAAGAAGAAATAATTAAAGGAATTTACAAATTTAGTGTAAATGCCAGTGAAATTGTGGAAGCTTCAAAACCAGGAAATTTTATAGAAATAAGAGTAACAGACCAAGTTGAGCCTTTTTTAAGAAGACCAATTAGTATATATAACTTAGATAGAGAAAATGGAATTTTAGAATTCATTTTCCAAGTAAAAGGTAAAGGAACAGAAATATTATCTAGAAAAGAAGTTGGAGATAAAATTGATATTATAGGGCCATTAGGATATGGAACATTTAAAACAGATAAATATAATAAAATAGCAGTTATAGGTGGAGGAATTGGAATATTCCCATTATATGAACTTTCTAAAGAAGCAAAAGCTAATAAAAAAGAAGTACATTGCTATTTAGGATTTAGAAATAAAGATTTTGTTATGTTAGAAAAGGAATTTGAACAAGTAACAAATAAATTAGTTATTACAACAGATGATGGAAGCTATAAAAATGAAGGATTTGCAATTGATTATTTAATTAAAAATATGGAAAAAGAAAAATATGATTGTATATATGCTTGTGGACCATTACCTATGTTAAAAGCAATTCAAAAATATGCATTAGAAAATGATATTCAATGTCAAATATCTTTAGAAGAAAAAATGGGATGTGGATTGGGAGTATGTTTAGGTTGTGCAGTAAAAACAGCAAAAAGTCCAAAAGATGCACCAGAATATTTCCATGTTTGCAAAGGTGGACCAGTATTCAATAGCAGAGATGTAGAAATCTAAACAATAGAAAGAAGAGATGAAAAATGCCAGGGTTTATAATCCATATTGCAATTGCAAAACAATATGCAAAGAAAAATTCGAAAGAAATAAAAAATTTAGAAGAATTTATAGAAGGCTCAATTGCCCCAGATTATATATCTATACAAAATAAAAATATTAAGAAAAATGAAACACATTATGGAATTTGGGGAGATTGGACAAAAGATAATCAGGAAATTCATTTAGATAAATTTTTAGAAGATGAAAAAGTAGATATAACTACAGATTATTGGAAAGGTTATTTTATCCATTTAATAGTAGATGATTATTTTGATAGAATATATTTTAAAGAAGAAATCAAATGTGCAAAAAAGAATCAAGATACATTTTATTATGACTATGATTGTTTAAATTCAGAAATCATTAAAAAATACAATATAGAAGTTATAGAAAAGATAGAAAAATATATGAATCAAATAGAAAACAAACCTAAATATTTAGAGGCAGAAAAAATCATACAATTTATTGAGAAAATGTCAAATATAAATTTAGAACAGCAAATAGAATTTATAAAACAAAAAAGGAACTAGAGGATTATTTATCTAAACATATAAGAAAGGGATGAAGAGGTTGAAAATTTAATTCTTTTCCAACCTAGTTTGTGCCTTGTGGAAAGGAATGTGATTAAATATGAATACAAAAGTAAATTTTGCAGGAATCGAAATGAAAAATCCAGTAACTGTAGCATCTGGTACTTTTGGATATGGAAGAGAATATGCTGATTTTTTTGATTTAGGAAAATTAGGAGCAATTATTACAAAAGGAACTTCTTTAAAACCAAAAAGTGGAAATAAACCATCAAGAGTATGTGAAACACCAAGTGGTATGTTAAATAGTATAGGACTTCAAAATCCAGGAGTAGAATATTTTGCAAATAATGATTTACCATATTTAAGAAAATTTGATACAAAGATTATTGTAAATGCTTGTGGAAGTTCAATTGATGAATATGTAGAACTATGTAAAATATTAAATAGTTTAGACATTGATGGAGTAGAGTTGAATTTATCTTGTCCAAATGTAAAAGAAGGTTGTATGGCATTTGGGAATACTTATGAAGGAGTAAAAAGAGTAACTAGTGAAGTAAGAAAAGTATTAGATAAACCATTAATTGTAAAATTAACACCAAATGTAACAGATATTGCAGGAATAGCAAAAGGTGTAGAAGATGGAGGAGCAGATGCTGTTTCATTAATTAATACATTATTAGCTATGAAAATTGATATTTATAAAAGAAGACCAGTTCTTGCTAATAATACAGGGGGATTGTCAGGACCAGCTATTAAACCAGTAGCTGTCAGAATGGTGTATCAAGTAGCACAAGCAGTAAATATTCCAATTATGGGATTAGGTGGAATTGTATCAGGAGAAGATGCTATTGAGTTTTTATTAGCAGGTGCAACAACAGTTTCAATAGGAGCTGGTAACTTTATAGACCCATATACAAGTGTGAAAACAGTTGAAGGAATTGAAGAATATATGAGAAAATGTAATATAGAAGATATTAATGATATTATTGGAAAAGTGGAAATGAATTAAAAATATTTGGATATCAACTTTTTTCTTGTATATTTAAAAGAAATTATTGTCTTGTAACAAAAAATTATATTAAATGAAAGAGAATACTTGAAAAGTATTCTTTTTTGGTATAGAATAAAAAAGGTCAATAAAGACTAAAAAATAAAAGTCAAAGACTTTTAAATATAAAGGAGGAATTTTTTATGTCAGTAAAACTAGGAATTAATGGTTTTGGAAGAATTGGAAAATTATCATTCCAAGCAGCATTAGCAAAAGAAGGAGTAGAGGTTGTAGCAGTAAATGACCCATTTGTTACAGCAGATTACATGGCATATATGACAAAATATGACACAGTACATGGAAGATTTAATGGAACAATAGAAGAAAAAGATGGAAATCTAGAAGTAAATGGAAAAGAAATAAAAGTATATAATGAAATGGACCCACACAATATTCCTTGGGGAGAATTAGGGGTTGAATATGTATTAGAATGTTCAGGAGTATTTACAACTTTAGAAAAAGCACAAGCACACATAGATGCAGGTGCAAAACAAGTTATTATTAGTGCTCCTTCAAAAGATGCACCAATGTTTGTTATGGGAGTTAATAATACAGAATATAAACCAGAAATGAATATTGTATCAAATGCATCATGTACAACAAACTGTTTAGCACCACTTGCTAAAGTTATTAATGATAAATTTGGAATTACAGAAGGTTTAATGACAACTGTACATGCTACAACAGCAACACAAAAAACAGTTGATGGAGCTTCTAAAAAAGATTGGAGAGGTGGTAGAGCAGCAGCAGCAAATATTATCCCATCTTCAACAGGAGCAGCAAAAGCAGTTGGAAAAGTTATTCCTTCATTAAATGGAAAATTAACAGGTATGTCATTCAGAGTACCAACAGTTGATGTTTCAGTTGTTGACTTAACATGTAACTTAGCAAAACCAACAACATATGAAGAAATTTGTAAAGCTATGAAAGAAGCTTCTGAAAATGAATTTAAAGGAATTATTGAATATACAGATGAACCAGTTGTTTCTTCAGATTTCGTTTCAGATTCACACACATCAATTTTCGATGCTACAGCTGGAATCATGTTAACAGATACATTTGTAAAATTAGTAGCTTGGTATGATAATGAATGGGGATATTCAAATAAATTAGTAGATTTAGCTTGTTATATTTCTTCTGTAAAATAATAAATGTATAAAATTAAATGAATTTATGGAAAAATCTTTAATTGTATTATGAAATAATGGAAATACAATTAGAGATTTTTTCTTGTATATTTGAGAAAAACCATTATATTGTAATATCTTGTAACTCAAAATAAAAATAAATATAATTTTTTACTTGAAAACTGGAAAAAAATGCTATAAAATAGAATCGCATAAAAAGGATAGAAAAAGGAGGAGTCAATATGAATAAGAAAACAGTAAAAGATATTGATTTGAAAGGGAAAAAAGTATTTGTTAGATGTGATTTCAATGTACCAATGGATGAAAATCAAAATATAACAGATAATACAAGAATTGTAGCAGCACTACCAACAATTAAATATTTATTAGAACAAGATTGTAAATTAGTACTAGCATCACATTTAGGAAGACCAAAGGGAGAATTTAAACCAGAATTTTCATTAAAACCTGTTGCTAAAGAATTATCAAAAATATTAGGGCAAGAAGTTATAATGGCAAAAGATGTTATTGGCGAAGATGCTTGTGAAAAAGCTACTAACTTAAAAGAAGGAGAAATATTATTACTTGAAAATGTAAGATTCCATAAAGAAGAAACAGACAATGACCTAGAATTTTCTAAAAAATTAGCTTCAATGGCAGAAGTATATGTAAATGATGCATTTGGAAGTGCTCATAGAGCACATGCTTCAACAACAGGAATTGCTAGTTATTTACCAGCAGTATCAGGATTTTTAATTGAAAAAGAATTACAATTCTTAGGAAATGCTATAAACAATCCAGAAAGACCATTTGTTGCTATTTTAGGTGGAGCAAAGGTTTCTGATAAAATTGGTGTTATTGATAGTTTATTAGAAAAAGTAGATATATTAATGATTGGTGGAGGAATGGCATATACATTCTTTAAAGCACAAGGATATGAAGTAGGAAATTCAATTTGTGAAATGGACAAATTAGATTTAGCAAAACAAGCTATGGAAAAAGCAAAACAAAAGGGAGTTAAATTAATGCTTCCAGTAGATACAAAAATAGGTAAAGAATTTAAACCAGATACAGAAAGCAAGATAGTAAGTTATAAAGAAATTCCAGCAGACTGGGAAGGATTTGATATTGGACCAGAAACTATAAAAATGTTTGAAGATGAATTAAAAAATGCAAAAACTGTTGTATGGAATGGACCTTTAGGATTATTTGAATTTGACCAATTTGCTATTGGAACAAATTCTATTGCAAAAGTTTTATCAGAAATTGATGCCACAACAATTATTGGTGGTGGAGATTCAGCATCTGCTGTAAAAAAAGCAGGATTAGGAAATAAAATGACACATATCTCAACAGGAGGAGGAGCTTCTTTAGAATTTTTAGAAGGAAAGAAATTACCAGGAATTGAAGCTTTATTAGATAAATAAAAGTATATGGTTGTAAATGACTATTATAAACAATTAAAAAACGAAAGAGAATACTTGAAAAGTATTCTTTTTTGTTATACAATAATACTGTTCATAATAACATTTAATAATGTTATATCACAAAAAAGATTATTTAACATTTTATATATAAAAGGGGGAATTTAATTATGAGAAAAAAAGTAATTGCAGGAAATTGGAAAATGAATATGCTTCCAGATGAGACAATAAAATATATTGAAGAATTATCAAAATTAGTTGATGAAACACAAAACGAAATTGTACTATGTGTTCCATTTACTGATTTATTTTATGCATTATTAACAGCACAAAATACAAATATCAAAATAGGTGCACAAAATATGCACTTTGAGGAAAAAGGTGCTTATACAGGAGAAATATCAGCTAAAATGTTAAAATCTATTAATGTAGAATATGTTATTATTGGGCACTCAGAAAGAAGACAATATTTTAATGAAACAGATGAAAGTGTCAATAAAAAGATAAAATCAGCATTTGCAAATGGATTAAAACCAATTGTATGTGTTGGAGAAACATTAGAGCAAAGAGAAGCTGGAAAGACAGCAGAAATAATTACAAAACAAACAGAATTAGCATTAGAAGGATTAACAGAAGAACAAGTAAAAAATACAATTATTGCTTATGAACCAATTTGGGCAATTGGAACTGGAAAAACAGCAACAAGTGAGGATGCAAATAATTCAATAAAAGATATACGTAAAAAAATTGTCGAAATTTATGGACAAAATGTGGGTGATGAAGTTATAATACAATATGGTGGAAGTGTAAAATCTAAAAATGCAAAAGAATTATTTACTATGTCTGATATAGATGGAGGATTAGTAGGTGGTGCAAGTTTAGAGGCAGAAGAATTTTCAAAAATTATTAACTTTGATAAAACATAGAGAAAAGGATGAGATATTATGAAAGATAAATTAACAATGCTAATGATATTAGATGGTTTTGGAGATAACACAAATACAGATGGGAATGCTATAAAATTAGCAAAAAAACCAAATATTGATAGACTAATGAAAAAATATCCAAACACAGAAATATATACAAGTGGATTACAAGTTGGATTACCAGAAGGACAAATGGGAAATTCAGAAGTAGGACATACAAATATTGGAGCTGGAAGAATTGTATACCAAGAATTAACTAGAATTACAAAATCAATAGAAGATGGAGACTTTTTCTCAAATCCAGAATTCATTGGAGCAATAGAAAATTGTAAAAAACATAATTCTAAATTACATATATTAGGATTAGTTTCAGATGGAGGTGTACATAGTCATAATCGCCATTTATATGGATTATTAGAAATGGCTAAAAGAAGAGATTTTGAAAATGTATATGTACATTGTTTTTTAGATGGAAGAGATACCCCACCAGCATCTGCTGAAGGATATATTATAAAACTAGAAGAAAAAATGAAAGAAAAAAATGTAGGAAAAATTGCAAGTTTATCAGGAAGATTTTACGCAATGGATAGAGATAAAAGATGGGAGAGAGTTCAAAAATGCTATAATGCCCTTGTTAATGGAGAAGGAATAAAAGCAGGTAGTAGTGTAAAAGCAATCGAAGATTCTTATCAAAAAGAAGTATTTGATGAATTTGTTGAACCAACTATCATTTGTAATGGAGAAGACCCAATTGCAAAAATTGAAGAAAACGATTCTGTTATTTTCTTTAACTTTAGACCAGATAGAGCAAGAGAAATTACAAGAGCATTAGTAGATTCAGAATTTGATGGATTTGAAACAAAAAAAGATTTAAATCTATATTATGTATGTTTTACAAATTATGATGAAACTATGCCAAATGTACACATTGCATTCAACAAAGAATCTTTAAGTAATACATATGGGGAATACATTAGTAAGTTAGGATATACACAATTAAGAATTGCAGAAACAGAAAAATATGCACATGTTACATTTTTCTTTAATGGAGGAGAAGAAAAACAATATACTGGAGAAGACAGAATATTAGTTCCATCTCCAAAAGTAGAAACTTATGATATGAAACCAGAAATGAGTGCATATGAAGTAACTGATAAAGTAATAGAAGCTATTAAAAGTGATAAATATGATAGTATTATTTTAAATTATGCTAATACAGATATGGTAGGTCATACAGGAAGTTTAGAATCAGCTATTAGAGCAGTAGAAGCTGTTGATGAATGTGTGGGGAAAGTAGTAAGTTTAGTAGAAGAAAAACAAGGTAACTTAATTATTACAGCAGACCATGGTAATGCAGAACAAATGATAGATTACAAAACAGGAGAACCACATACAGCACATACAACAAACCCTGTACCAATTATATTAGTAACACAAGATACAACATTAAAATTAAAATCAGGTGGAAAATTAGCAGATTTAGCTCCAACTATGCTTGATTTAATGAATCTAAACAAACCAGAGGAAATGGACGGAGTAAGTTTATTAGATAAGGAATAAAAGGATATGTTGAATCATACAAAGCAGATAAAAGAAATGTATGAAGAAATACAAAGAAAATTACTATATATGATACCTGAAAAATGGGAAGCAATATATTTATATAGTTCAGTTATAGAAGATGAAAAAAAAGAATTAACAGGAGAATTATTTTTCTATTATATACCGAAAGGAATATTTAGAAAAAATCCTGTTAATGTATATGAAATTCCAATTAAATTTAATATTGATGAAAAACAATATTTAGATTTAGTTGAAAAATTATATGATAACATAAAAGAATTAAGACAAGAATTAAAAAAAACAACTTCAGAAGAAATATGGAGTAATTTTACAATAACTATAACAAATATGAAGTTTAAAGCAGAATATAGTTATGAAGATTTGGTAAATAATGCTTTTAATAGTTATGAACGTCATGTAATTTGGAGATATAAATATTTAGGAATTGGGCCAGAACAAGTTTCAAAAAAAGATAAAGATATATTATATAGATATTTTAATGGTGCAAGAAATTTAGCAGAAATAGAAGAATATAATGCAAATATTTATATAGAACAAGATACAAAAAACATTATTGAATATAATACCCAAGAAGACGAATTAGAAAATAATGGTTATATAAGAGAAGATGAAATTCAAAATATGGAAATACAAAAAAAATATAATCAAATTAAAAGTCATAAGATAGAAAATAATTGGGATACAAATCTTCGAAAAAAATCAACTACTATGTGGAGCAACACACAAGTATCAATGGAAAAAAATACAGAAAATTTAAAAAATCAAATAAATAATAAAAAATCAAATAATTTACAAAGTGGAAATACTGTTACATTAAATTATAAAAATGAAACAACAGTAGATAAAATGCAAAATGATATGTTAAAAGAAAAAATGAAAAAAATACAAGAAGAATTACATACAAAAAAAATACAAGAGAATAGTATAAAAAAGAAAACAAAGAAACAAAAAATAACTAAAAAACAAAAAGAAGAAACTAATGAAGAATTGAATAAAATAATTAGAAATCAAATATTATTTTCAGAAGATAAAATAGAAAAAAAGTAGAAAAGTTTTTAAGTTTAGGTAGAGTGCCTAAATTGAAATATACAAATCAAGTTTGAAAGGAGCAATAAAAATGATTTATTCAAAAGAATTAGAAGAAATGTGTGTTGTAAAAAAAGGAGTAGACCATGGGCCAGCACCAATTCCAGAAGAAGGAAAATGGGTGAAAGCTAAAGAAGTAAAAGATATATCAGGTTTAACACATGGTATTGGATGGTGTGCACCTCAACAAGGAGCATGTAAATTAACTTTAAATGTAAAAGATGGTATCATTCAAGAAGCATTAATTGAAACAATAGGATGTTCAGGAATGACACATTCAGCAGCTATGGCTGGAGAAATTTTAACAGGAAAAACAATATTAGAAGCATTAAATACAGATTTAGTTTGTGATGCTATCAATACTGCTATGAGAGAATTATTCTTACAAATTGTATATGGAAGAACACAAACAGCATTCTCAGAAGGAGGACTTCCAGTAGGTGCAGGTCTTGAAGACTTAGGAAAAGGTCATATATCACAAGTTGGAACAATTTATTCAAGTAATTTAAAAGGTCCTAGATATTTACAATTAACAGAAGGTTATATTGTAGAATTAGGGTTAGATAAAGATGACCAAATTATTGGATATAAATATGTTCATATGGGTAAAATGATGGATAATATTAAAAAGGGTATTGACCCTATGGAGGCTATAGAAAAAGCTTCTGGTACTTATGGAAGATTTGATGAGGCTGTGAAGAAGATTGACCCAAGACAAGAATAGAAAACGAACGAATAGCATTTTTAATAAATCCAAACTTTGATGTACAAAAGTACACCTTCAGTTTGTCTATATTTATGAAAAATGCACATCTTACTAATTTGAATTAATTTAAAAATAAGTAAGAATAGAATAATAAAGAGGAGGAATAAAAAATGGCAGTAACATTTGAAAGTTATGAAAGAAGAATTGAACAAATAAAACCAGTAATGGAAAAATACGGAATAAAGGATTTTGAAGATGCATTAAAAATATGTACAGATAAAGGATTTAATCCATATGAAATCGTAAAAGGAGTACAACCAATTTGTTTTGAAAATGCAGCTTGGGCATATACACTAGGTGCAGCAATTGCTGTAAAAAAAGGTTGTACAAAAGCAGCAGATGCAGCAAAAGCAATAGGAGAAGGATTACAAGCTTTCTGTATTCCAGGTTCAGTTGCAGATGATAGAAAAGTTGGATTAGGACATGGAAATTTAGCATCAATGCTATTATCAGAAGATACAAAATGCTTTGCATTTTTAGCAGGACATGAAAGTTTTGCAGCTGCTGAAGGAGCAATCGGAATTGCTAAATCAGCAAATAAAGTAAGAAAAGAGCCATTAAGAGTTATTTTAAATGGTCTTGGAAAAGATGCAGCACAAGTTATTTCAAGAATTAATGGATTTACATATGTAAAAACAGATTTTGATTTCTTTACAGGAAAAGTAAATGTTGTAGAAGAAATTAAATATTCAGATGGAGAAAGAAGTAAAGTTAGATGTTATGGTGCAAATGATGTTAGAGAAGGTGTAGCTATCATGTGGATGGAAGATGTTGATGTATCAATTACAGGAAACTCAACAAACCCAACAAGATTCCAACACCCAGTAGCAGGAACATATAAGAAAGAAAGATTAGCAGAAGGAAGAAAATATTTCTCAGTAGCATCAGGAGGAGGAACAGGAAGAACATTACACCCAGACAATATGGCAGCAGGTCCAGCATCATATGGTATGACAGATACAATGGGAAGAATGCACTCAGATGCACAATTTGCAGGAAGTTCATCAGTACCAGCACATGTTGAAATGATGGGATTAATCGGAATGGGTAATAACCCAATGGTTGGAGCATCAGTAGCAGTAGCAGTTGCAATTGAAGAATCAATGAAATAGTTGAAAATACTGGATTTAAACGAAATATAATATAAAAGTAATAGAGGTGGATAAATACCAAATATGGTTTTGTCCACCTTAAATTTTAGTCATGCCTCTTTTGTTCACATAATATAGTAAAAAGTTAAAGAATTTCAATAAATTTTTTATTATTTTTTGGCATAAAATAATGTTTATAACACATAATAAAACCATATGAGGAGAAAAATGTGAATATAAATAGTCAAAAAAAGCAAGAAAAAACATATAAAATACCGATAATCATAATTATTATAATTATAAGTACAATAATAATAGTAAGTATGATTTTTTTAGCATATATTGAAAATCTAATAAATAAAAGTATATTATCAAACTTAGAAGAAATTACTAGACAAGATGCAGAAAAGCTTGAAGACCGAATAGAAGAACATACAAAAATATTAGAAACAATCGTGAAAGAGATAGAAGAAAATGCTAAAAATGAGCAAGATATTTTTAATATATATAATCGACATTCTAGGAATAACGAATTTTCAAGAATAGCAATATTATATAAAAATGGAACAACAATAACTAGTGATGGAAAAACAGTAGACTTATCAGAGGAAACAGATATGTTTTTTTCAAGCTCTAATGTTCAATTATCTCAAAGCAGAAAGAGTAAAATAAATAATGAAGAAATTAATATCTATTCAAAAAAAATGAATTTTTACAATCAGGAAATTAGTATTTTATTAGTTGTAGATAATTATAAATATAGAAATTTACTATCACAAAATATATTTCAAGGAAATGGAATAGAATCATTAATAACAAATGAAGGAGAAATTATCATAAATTCAAAAAGTGAGCAAAATAATGGCAATATTTTTGATGAATTAAAAAAACTAAATTCAAGAGAAACAGAAAAAATAGATGAAATGAAAGCTGAAATATTAAAAAAGCAAGAAGGACAAGTATTTTATCATGTAAAAGACAAGAAACATTTTGTTTCTTACAAAAAATTAAGAATTGGTGAATGGACATTAATGATTATTGTCCAAGAAGATGTTATTGCAAAAGATTTAATTAAATTATTAGAAATAAGCATATGGATAGCAGTTGGGATTATAATTATTATTACTTTTACAACAATCTATATTGTTATATCAAATATAAAAAAGAGACAAAAACTGTATCAATTAGCATATATTGACCCTATTACAAATTTAGGTAATTATAATTCATATTTAGAAACTATTGAAGAAAAAGTGGAAATAAATACAAAAAAAACACTTATTATTTTAGATATAGATAAATTTAAAACATTTAATAAGAAATATGGACATATCAAAGGAAATGAATTATTAAAAAGAGTAGGAGAAGAAATTAAAAATTCTGTTAGAAAAACTGATGTAGTTTGTAGATTATCTAATGATATTTTTGGTGTTTTTTTACTAGGAGATATAGAAGTTGAAAATATAACAAAAAGATTAAATAATAAGTTATCCAGAATTAAAATAGGAGATATCTGGTATAATTTGCGAATAGCTATGGGAGTATATGTAAGTGATTTAAACGAAAAAGATGTACAAACAATGTTAGATAAAGCTATTATGGCACATAATAGTATAAAAGGAAAATATAATATCACATATGGTGTATTTACAGAAGAATTTGAACAAAAACTGATAAGACAAAGTGAAATAGAAAATATGATGGAACAAGCCATAAAAAACAAAGAATTTGAAGTATATTATCAACCACAAATTAGTACAAAAACAAAGAAAATGGAAGGAGCAGAAGCACTTGTTAGATGGAAAAAAGATGGAGAAATGATATCACCAAATGAGTTTATACCAATATTTGAAAAGAATTATTTTATAACAAAATTAGATGAATATATTTATGAAAGAGTATGTGAAAATATTAAAGAAATGGGTAAAGAATTTTCTAAACTCCTAAAATTCTCGGTAAATGTGTCTAAAGAAAGTTTACTGGAAAGAGATTTTTTAGAAAAATATATAAAAATAACTAATAAGTATAATGTAAATCCTAACAATATAACTATAGAAATAACAGAAAGAACAACAGTAGATGATAGTATAAATATGAAAGAAATATTAGAAAAGATAAAAGAAAAAGGATTCTCTATTGCTATAGATGATTTTGGAACAGGATATTCTTCTTTAAATATTTTAGAAAATTTACCAATAGATAGTTTAAAAATTGATAAAACTTTTATTGATAAAATAGGAGCAAGTAATGAAAAAATAGAAATATTAGAGACTATTTTTGTAATTAGTAAAAAACTTCATTTAACTACAATTGCTGAAGGAGTGGAAAAAATAGAACAAGTTTTATATTTAAAAGATATGAATTGTGATTTTATACAAGGATATTTTTATTCAAAACCATTAGATTTTACTGCTTTTAAAAAATATACTAAAGAAAATCAATAAATGTGTTGTTTAAAAAAGATAATATTTAATCAGATGTGAATTATAATGGTGCGAACAAAAATTTTATATTTTTTTATAAAAAGTATTGACAAAGTAAAAAATACAATATAAAATAAGGACAACAAAACGAACAATAATTTGTAAAACAAAAATTCAAAATAGGAGTGATAATTATGTACAAAGTAAAAAAATCAATATACTTAAAAAACAATATAAATACTACATTAGAAAGGCATCCAGTATCAGTTTTAGGAGTTGATTATAAAGTTAAAATTGTATACAAAAATATAAAAGTACCTGAATTAAATGTAGAAAATAAATTAATAAAAATATCACTTCCTAATCGTTATAAAAAAGATAATAATCAAGAAATTTTAGATTTAGCAATTGATAAAATGTATGAGCAAATTGCAAAAGTAGAAGTGGAAAGAGCAATGGAAAAAACAAGAATCATGTTAGGATTTGCACCAGAAGATTATGAAATTAAAAATATGAAAAAGGAAATAGGAAGATGTATAAATGGTAAAATAACAATAAATCCTAAAATTGTTATGTTTCATAGAGATGTTATTGATTTTATTATATTACATGAATATTGTCATTTAAAATATAAAACACACTCAAAACATTTCTATAGAATGATAGAAAATTATGAAACAAATTTTGAAAAATATGAAAAAATCTTAGAAACTAACTTGTTTCAATACTAAAAGTACGCTATAATCATAATATGATGAAAGAAATAATTGTAAATAAAAAATACCATGAAAAAAAATTAAATAAACTCATATTAGAAGAAGTAACAAATATAAACTATCCAACATTTTGTAAATTATTGAGAAAAAAAGATATAAAAATAAACGGAAAAAGAGTAAATAAAGATATACTAATATATGAAAATGATAAGGTAGAAATATATCTTCCAAAAGAATTAGAAGAGGAAAAAATAAACCTAGACAAAATATATGAAGATGAAAATATATTGGTAATTAATAAATCATCAAATATTGAAGTAACAGGAGAAAAATCTTTAACAAAAATAATTCACAAACAGTATACAAATAGTGGATTTAAGCCACAGCCATGTCATAGAATTGATAGAAATACAACTGGATTAATCATATTTGCAAAAAATGAGAAAGCTTTAGATATTTTATTAAAAAAATTTAAACAACATGAAATCGAAAAACATTATTTAGCATTAGTATATGGAATTCCAAACAAGGAAGAAGAAAGACTAGAAGCATATTTATTTAAAGACCAAAAAAAGGCACAAGTATATATTAGTGAAACTTTCAAAAAAGGTTATCAAAAAATTATTACAAAATATACAGTATTGGAAAAAAGGAAAGACAATACAGCTTTATTAGATGTTGAAATAGAAACTGGAAGAACACATCAAATAAGAGCACATTTATCTCATATAGGATATCCTATTATTGGTGATGGAAAATATGGAAAAAATGAAATAAACAAACAATTTGGTAAAAAATATCAAATGTTATCTAGTTATAAATTAAAATTTAATTTTCAATCAGAAAGTGGAATTTTGTCATATTTAAAAGGAAAAGAAATTAAATTAAAAAATATAAACATTTAATAGTAATATTAATAATAAGCTAGCTATAATATAAAAGGTTATGACTATAAAATTTTTAGTAGTCACAACCTTTTTCTACCATAGCTTCATCAATTTGGTTTACTCTTTTTATATTATAGAAAGTTCTCCGAACTTCCTATAATATAAAGCATTCCACAGAAAATTGCAAAGCAATTTTCGCGGACGAACAAAGACGGGGCATGTAAATAATCTAAAAGATTAAAGTATCTTAATCATGCCCCTTTTGTTCTTAAAGATAATAAAAATTCAGATAAAATATATTTTGTATTTTTTAAATTGATATCTATATTTTTTGCTTTACAAGCATTTTTTACTTCTGTTAAGTCATTTCTAATAGCAGGAAGTAATGATAAAGAAAAAGTCTTAACGATTTATTTTCTACTCTAATAACTAAGTAATTAATTGCTTAGAATATTTTATCAAAATAACAATTGTTTGTCAAAAAACGCAAAAAATGATTTAGAGTAAATAAATATCAAATATTAGTGTAGTTTTATAAAATAGTGAATATACTATGAATAATGAGATTTTTACCAATAGGAGGTTAGTAAAAAATGGAAGAAAAGGGATTAGACTTCAAACATAAAGAAGTGATAAATATTAATGATGGAAAAAGATTAGGATATGTGCAAGATGTATGTGCCGATTTAGAAAAAGGAACAATAACACATATGACTGTACCATAAAAGAGAATGACTATCAATTTTGCAACAACGACATCTATGATGGTTGCAAGAAAGAGAATAGATATCAATTTAGTAAATCATTTATAGAAACTGGATATATAAGTTTTGAATTTGAAAGAGAATGTAGGAAAAAGGACTATGTTACAAAAAAGAATCAAAAAAGGACAAGCTATGTGCTTAAAGAAAAATTTGAATATGATGTAATTTGTAAAGTAGAATTATAGGTAAAGAAGAGTATATGAAGATATGCTCTTTTAAAATGTGAAAAAATAATAGATAAAAAATTAATTGAATTTTTTTAGGTTATCCATCTTATCTCTAATCCTATCAGAAACAATGCTAGTTTCTTCATAATCAATAACATAAGAGCCATTAGAAAGCTTTAGAATATCACCTTCTTTTGCATTAGATGGAATATTAGAAATAGGAATATCTGTCATTTTTTTGGTACTTCTATTTTCTAAAATAGCAAAATCACCTTCAAAACGGTCAAGAGTATACATAGAGTTAGAATTTTTATCTAAAAAGTTCTTTAGTTCGTTTATAAAATTGTCTATAAAATTATTAGAACTATTTGAAGATATATTTTTGCCTAAATTATTGAATAAATCAAGATTCATATTGGGGAACCTCCTTTCCAAAGTAAAATATTAAAGTAATTATACATGCAAAACAAATATTTTTCAATGTTTATGTAAAAAAATGTAAAAAGCTCTAATTTAGATTGAAAAAAGTAAAATAATACAATATAATAATGAAAAAAAGGAGTACTAAATGGAGAGAGATAAACGAAATCAAAGATTAAAGAAAATTGCTAGCATAAGTGTTTTTATATTATTAATTGTACTATTAGCACTAATTTCAAATGTAACAGATAAAAATTTTGAGTATATAGTTGATGAATCAAAATTACAGATTATTTATTTTGATGTAGGTCAAGCAGATAGTACATTAATAATGAATAATGGAAAAACAATTTTAATAGATGGAGGTAATGACTCGGATGGAGATAATTTAGTAAAATATATAAAATCTCAAAAAATTTCTAAAATCGATACAGTAATAGCAACTCATTTGCATGCAGATCACATTGGTGGATTAGATGATATTATAGATAATTTCGATATTGGAACAATTTATATGCCAGATACAATAAATACAGATAAACAAGTAGAAGAATTTCTAGATGCAATGGAAAGAAAAAATTTAAGTTATGAAGTGCCAGTAATAGGAGAAAAATTCAAAAATGGATTAGCAGATTGTGAAGTAATGTCTATTGATAATGATACAAAAGATTTGAACAATTCATCAATAGTGATACAAATGAATTATTTAGAACAAAGTTATTTGTTTATGGGAGATAGCGAAAAAAAATAGAAAATTCAAGAGATTGGAATGAGGTAAATGTTTTAAAAGTAGGACATCATGGTTCAAATACCAGCAATACAGAAAAATTTTTAAATCAAGTAAAACCAGAAATTGCAATCATTTCAGTTGGATTAAATAATAAGTATCATCATCCAAGTACAGAAGTATTGAATAGATTTAAAAGTTTAAATACTACCATTTATAGAACAGATGAAGATGGTAGTTTATTGTTGGAAAGTGATGGGAAAGAAAACATGATTAGAAAGATAAAAGTGAAATATTAAAGAAAAATAAATTTTTGCTATTTGAAAATTCAAATAGTGGGAATTGGAAAAGAGGTAAAAAATTGAACAAAATAATAGTATAAAATTATTTGAAGATAAAAATGTTAGAGTAGCATGGAATGAAGATGAGGAAAACTGGTATTTTTCAGTAGTAGATGTGGTTGGAATTCTTACTGATAGTGATTATCAAAAATCAAGAAATTATTGGAAATGTTTAAAAAATAAGTTGATTCAAGAAGGAAGTGAACTGGTTAGTAATATTAACCAGTTGAAAATGAAAGCACATGATGGAAAATTAAGAGATACAGATACATTAGATACAAAAGGAATATTAAGACTAATAGAGTCAATACCAAGTCCAAAAGCTGAACCATTTAAACTTTGGCTTGCTAAAATGGGAAATGATAGAATAGATGAAGTATTTGATCCAGAACTTGCTATTAATCGTGCTGTTGATTATTATAGAAGTCGTGGATATGATGATAATTGGATTAAAGCAAGAATGACTGGTGTTGTAGATAGACGTAAATTAACAGATGTATGGAAAGAAAATGGAATAACAAAAAATATTGAATATGCAGTCTTAACAAATGAAATATATCAAGCTTGGTCAGGAATGAAAGCATCGGAATATAAAGAATTTAAAGGAATTAGAAAAGAGTCATTAAGAGATAATATGACAGACATAGAAGTAGCATTAACAGATTTAGGAGAAATCGCAACAAGAGAACTTGCTAAAAAGCACAGACCTTATGGCTTGGAAGAAAACAAAAAAGTTGCACATATGGGTGGTCATGCTGTCAAAGTTGCGAGAGATGATATAGAAAAGAATTTAGGAGAAACTGTTGTAACTAGAAAAAATACGTTAAATTATAAATATTTAGATTCTAATAAGTTAAATAAGAAGAAATTACTAAAAGGAAAAAATGATGAAAGCAAGTAAATTATTTACAAAAAAATTGAAATTATGCTAAAATATTATTAGAATAGTTTAAACAAATGAAAGTGAGTTTACATATGATAGGAGTATATGAATGAAAATATTTAGATTTATGAGTTTAGCAGAGTTTTTAAGTTTTTTAAATGGAGAACAAATACAAGGAAAATTTGTTAAAGGGAAGGCTTGTTTTTTAGAAGAAAATATACCTTCACGTGAAAAAGAGCCTTCCATACAACAATTAACAGATTTAAAATCTCTAAAATTTAAGAGCAAAGATTTTGATGGGCAAATGAAAGAATTAACTGAATTAATATCTCCTAATTTTATAAGTGGAAATTTTGAAGGAGAACTAAAAGAAATAGAATATTTAACATTAGCAGATTTTATGAGTAAAGTAAGAGATGGTGCAACGGCTGAAGTACTTGTAGAATTTGAGACAACAAATAGTTTTGAACAAGAGTGCAATAAAGTTATTATGGCTTACAGAGATTATTTAATAGAGGAAATTCAAACAGATGGATATAGTCAAGAAAACTTAACTTGTGTTTCTTATATGATTGACTTGATTAATGGATTTCAGGATGGAATTGGCATAAATGAAAATAAAAGAATTGAGTTTCAAGGAGTAGAACATGTTGTGAAAGTAATTTACGAACAACTAGATAAAGTAAGATGGCTGAATAGATTTGAACACTATAATCAAGTAGCAAATACTCCCCGAGCGGCAAAAGTAAAACAAGAAGTTGTAAAATCAATTCAAGATTTAAAACAAGAAAGATATAAGCAAAATAAGGGACAATCACAGGAAGCAAGTCAAAGTATAGAAGGTAGGTAGTAAATGAAAGAAGAATATAGGGAAGCATTTTCAGAAGTAGCACAAATAATAAATTTAATGCCATCTAATTTGGTAAGTAGAATACCATTAGAATTTAAACAGATTATTCAAGCAGAAAAATCAAAAACATATATACCTAATATAACTGAACCAATAGAACAATGTGCATTAAAGACCGAAACTATAATTATATTAGCACTCATATATAGAGATTTTTTATGTTCTAAAGAAGAAAGAGAAAATCTAATTGCAAGAGATACTAATAATCTAGTGGAATTTGAAAAAAAATTAAGAGAAAAGTATAATTCTGATAATATATTTAAAAATAGAAATACTACCCAATATTCTCAAGAAGAATACCCAAAAGAGCAAACGGCTATTGTAGAATACAAAGAGAAAAAATTCTTACAAAAATTATTTGATAGAATTAAACATATATTTAAAAGAAATTGATATATAGAGAATAAGAGCAAAGGTAAAACTTCACTCTTATTCTTTTTAATTATACATAAATAAATTCATTAAATACAATTTTTTCTGATATATATTTATAATTATTCATAAGTCCTGTCCATTTTAAAGGATCAGTATTTTTAAAATTTTCATCAATAGGATTTTTTTCTAACATTTGTTTCATAAGTATTTCAAATCTTCTTTTAGCTTGTTTGTCAGTTTCTACAATATGCTTTCTTAAAGTTTTGTCCATAAACATTATTATATATTCAGCCTTTTTGTGATTTTTTAAATATTCTAATCTTAAATGACCATATTTTCCAATAATATAGTCTTCCTCATAATTTTCTTTCTCTAAATCCACATTCATATTAGAATAAGATTTATTTTTTCGTTCGTTGTGTCTTTCAGCTTTAGTTATACTTGTTTTAGTATAAGTTTCTACTCTAGCTACTGAATAGTTTGTTTTCTTGTCCATATAAAATATCCTTTCTTGCAGGTAGCTAAGCAGGCGACCAAAGGGAGCTGTTACATAACTTTCTAGCGAAAGTATGTAACCCACTATGACACTTTCAAAACTTCGTTTTGAAAAGATGCCAGTGGGCTCCTAGCAGAGAGCCCATAAAATATCTAATCTTACGATAGATATTTTATGTTTGGCTACGCCAAATCAAAATAACATTTTCACTTCTGTTCAAATATTATTTTGACTACTGAAAAATTTTTGTGCTACCTAGCATAAAATTTTTTCAGTATCTTTCTGCTATGCTTTGTGAGAATATAGAGTAATACCTATATAGCCTTTTGAAGCATAACAAAAAGACAGGAATGACAAATAAAACTAGCTAAAAATGATAATATAAAAGTAACCAAAAAAGGGAATATAAAAACTACCAATATT